>NZ_JBEXHP010000043.1:0-35495 GCF_040607895.1 Micromonospora sp. NPDC005220 | reverse complement strand
GGGCCCGCCGTCGTGCGCCGCCCTCCCCCCCCGCTCCGATGAGCAATGCGCCCGACACCAGGGGTCAGCCACCCCCGGACGGGTCCCCGCACCGACCCCCGATCAGCGGTGCGCCCGACGCCAGGGGTCAGCCACCGCCGGACGGGTCCCCGCACCGACCCCCGATCAGCGATGCCCCCGATCAGCGATGCGCCCGGCGCCAGGGGTCAGCCACCGCCGGACGCTCCCAGCGCCGGTCCACCTGTGGGTCGTCGGGGGTGTCGGCGGTGTCCCCGGCGGCGGCCCGGGTCAACTGCCGCAGCCGCAGCAGCAGCCCCATTCCGAGGAAGAGCAGCAGCCCTCCGAGCAGGAACGCGACCTGCACCACGCCGAACGCACCGGACTGCGAGACCGGGCGGTTGGCCGCCGGTGGCGCGGCGTCGGCCGGGTACTCGGCGGCCGGCTGCTCGGTGGCCGCGCTCTCGTCCTCGGTCGGCGCGCTCACGGATTCGGTGGGCTCCGGCGGGGTCTGCGTCGGCTTCGGCGTACCGGTCGGGGCACCGCCCACCCCCACCACCGAGCGGGTGGCGGTCTGCCGGGCCAGCAGGCGCAGGTTGGCGTCGTACGCCTCGGCGGCGAGGGTGACCCGCCCCTGGGTGACGTCCTCGGCGAAGGCCACCCGGTAGCGGGCCGTGACCGTGCGGCCCGGGCAGAGCGTGCCCGGGTCGAGCTGCCGGTCGGTCAACCGGGCCACGTCACCCTCGGTACGGATCTCCAGCGGGAAGTCGCCGTTCTCCTCCACCCGGTCCATCTTCACCTGGTCCAGCCGGAGGCCCTGCACGCTGAGCACCATCGACCAGCGCACCTTCGCGCACCCGCCGCGCCGGTCCGTCTGGGAGACCACCGCGGAGATCGTCCGCACCTGCTCGCCGGCGGTGAAGCGCCCTGGCAGACCGCTCATCTCGGTGGTGAAGGCCGCCTGTGCCGGGGCGGCCACCGCCAGCTCCACCCCGCTCAGACAGGCCAGCACCACCCCTGCCCTCAGCGCATACCGCCACACCGTCACCACCGCCGCCCTCCGTTCGGTCGCCTCCACCCCGCAACGCTAGAAGCGGGACACCGGCCCGACCAGACGGGTGTGTTCGCACCGAACGGCAAGGACGGGGTGTGTTTTCACCGACCGTGGTGAACCGGTCACCGCTCCCCCGCGACACGCCGGGAGTCCGGCCGCTGGGAGAATCACGCCGTGTCCGAGCTCTCCAGCACGTTCGTCCGGCTGCACGCCCGGCTGGCCCCGGTCCCCTTCGTACCCGAGGTGCGGCTGCACCAGGCGGACGAGCCGATCGGGCTGTGGGAGCTGACCGAGGGCCAGTTCTCCACCGACCGGCCGCCGCCGTTCTGGGCGTTCGCGTGGGCCGGCGGGCAGGCCCTCGCCCGCTACGTGACCGACCACCCGGAGCTGGTCGCCGGCCGCCGGGTGCTCGACCTCGCCTCCGGCTCCGGCCTGGTGGCCATCGCCGCGGCCCGCGCCGGCGCGGCGTCGGTGCGGGCCGTCGAGGTGGACGAGCTGGCGGTGGCGGCGGTCGCTCTCAACGCCGAGGCCAACGGGGTACGCGTCGACGCCGAGTTCGGCGACATCCTCGACGGCGACGCCGGGGACGCCGAGGTGGTGCTCGCCGGGGACGTCTTCTACAGCGAGGCGATGGCCCGCCGGGTGCTGCGGTTCCTGTTGCGCGCCACCCGGGCCGGCGCGCCGGCGCTGGTCGGTGACCCCGGCCGGGCGTTCCTGCCCCGGGACCGCTTCGACGAGTTGGCGGCGTACGACGTGCCGGTGCCGGAGGCGCTGGAGAGCGTACGGGTGAAGCGCACCACCGTGTGGCGGCTGCGGGCCGGGCTGCCGGGGGCCTCCGGCTAGCGTGTCCGGGTGCTGTTCCGCAGCTGGGCGCAGGTGACCGACCCCGGATGGCCGGACGTGGCCCGGGTGCCGGACCACGTCGGCGGCACCCACCTGGTCGTGACCCGGCACGCGCTGGTCCGCCAGGTCCTCGCCGACCCGGTCACCTATCGGCCGGACAACGCGCTGGACGCGGTGACGCCGATGCCGGTGACCGCGCTGCGGGTGCTCGCCGGGCACCGGTTCCGGCTGCCGCCGACCCTGGCGAACAACTCGGGCGTCAGCCATCCGCAGATCCGGGCGATCGTCGCGGCGGCGTTGCACCCGGCCCGGGTTGCCGCGCAGCAGCAGTGGCTCACCGCGCTGGTCCGCGACCGGGTCGCCCGGATCGGCGCCGCGCTGGACGCCGGTGAACCGGTGGACCTGTACGCGGACCTCGCCGCCGACCTGCCGCTGCTGGTGTTGGCCCGGCTGGTCGAGTTGCCGGACGCGCCGATCGGCGCGGTCAAGAAGTTCGCCCGCGCCGCGCTGGAGTTGTTCTGGGCACCACTGGACGGCGACCGGCAGGTGGCGCTCGCCGCCGAGGTGGGCCGGTTCCACCGCGTACTGCGGGACTTCGCGGCCGTCGGTGGCGGGTTGGCCGCGGAGCTGCGCGCGGCCGGGCACCCCCCGGACGTGGTGGTCGGCGCGCTCTTCTTCCTGTTGGTCGCCGGGCAGGAGACCACCTCGCAGTTCCTCACCCTGCTGTTGCACCGGCTGGCCGGCGAGCCCGCGGTACGCGCCGGTCTGCGCACCGGCGAGGTCGCGGTGGCCGACGTGGTGGAGGAGGGGTTGCGGCTGGAACCACCGATCGTCACCTGGCGCCGGGTGGCGGCGACGGAGAGCACGCTGGGCGGCACTGTGGTGCCGGCGGGCAGCAGCCTGGTGCTGTGGCTGGACCGCGCCGGGCGGGACCCGGCGGTGGTGGAGTCGCCGGACGAGTTCCGTCCGGGCCAGCGTGGGTCACGCCGGCACCTGGCGTTCGGCGCGGGCGCGCACCGCTGCGTCGGAGACGTGCTGGCCCGGATGGAGGCGGCGGTGGTGGTGACCGAGGCCGCGCCGCTGCTGGACGGGGTGACAGTGCTCCGTCCGCCCTGGTGCCCGGACAATCTCACCTTCCGGATGCCGGACGCGTTCGTGGTCCGCCGCTCCCCGGGGTCACCGGGCTGACCGGATCCTGATCTCCGCTCGGTATGTTTCCGGGCGTGTCAGCCACCCGCGCCCGTCGGATCCCTGTCGTCGTCACGCTTCTGGCAGTGCTGGCGTTGACTGCCTGCTCAGTCGGTCGGGGCCACCCGGCCCACGCCCGGCAGTTCACCGCGGTCCAGCCGACGCCGTCCGCCTCGACCCCCTCGGCCTCGGCGTCGCCGTCCGCGAAGCCCGCGTTCAAGAGCCTGGCCTGGTACGTGTCCCAGGTGCCGACGTTCCCCGAGGCGCCGCAGCCGCAACCGGTACCGCTGCCCAGCACCGATTCGGCGCCGATCTGGCACCGCCTGCCGACCGACCAGAAGGTCGCCTTCATCACCATCGACGACGGTGGGCTGGCCCGCCCGCCGGAGGTGATCGACTTCATCTGGGAGGCGCGCATCCCGGTCACGATGTTCCTCAACTCACCGGCGGCCGCGGAGAACACCGACTACTTCCGGCAGATCGAGGCGGTGGGCGGGATCGTGGAAAACCACACCATCACCCACAGCTCGCTGGCCGGCCGGTCGTACGACTATCAGAGGCAGGAGATCTGCGGTGCCGCGGACAGGCTGGAGGGGCTCTTCGGCAAGCGGCCCACCCTGTTCCGTCCACCGTTCGGCGAGCACGACAGCACCACGCTGCGGGCCGCCCACGACTGCGGCGCGAAGGCGGTCTTCCACTGGACGGAGACCGTCCACGAGGGGAAGGTGCGCTACCAGACGCCGGAGAAGGTGATCCAACCCGGCGACGTGCTGCTGATGCACTTCCGACCGGCGCTGATGGACGACCTTCTCGCGGCGCTGAAGGCGATCCACCGGGCCGGGCTCACCCCGGCACTGCTGGAGGAGTACGTACGGTGATCAGCCCGCCACCGTCCTGACGAAGGTCAGGGGTGGGTGGTGCCGTTCGGGCGCGGTGGAGCAGCGGGCCACTCGCCTAGCGTCAGCGCATGATCACATTACGTGGGTTGACGAAACGGTTCGGGTCGACCGTCGCGGTCGACGCGTTGACCGTCGACATCGTGCCCGGCCGGGTCACCGGTTTCCTCGGCCCCAACGGCGCCGGCAAGTCCACCACCATGCGGATGGTCCTCGGCCTGGACCGTCCCACCGCCGGACAGGCGCTCATCGGCGGGCGCGCGTACCGGGAGCTGCGTCGGCCGCTGCACGAGGTGGGCGCGCTGCTCGACGCCCGGGCCATCCATCCGGCCCGGTCCGGCCGGGCGCACCTGCGGGCCATGGCGCACAGCAACGGCATCCCGACCCGTCGGGTCGACGAGGTGCTGGACACCGTCGGGCTGGACGGACGGGCCGCCGCCAAGCCGGGGCGGACGCTCTCCCTCGGCATGGGCCAACGGCTCGGCATCGCCGGCGCGCTGCTCGGCGACCCGCCGGTGCTGATGTTCGACGAACCGGTGAACGGCCTCGACCCGGACGGGGTGCGCTGGGTGCGGCAGCTGATGCGCTCGCTGGCCGACGAGGGGCGGACGGTCTTCGTCTCCAGCCACCTGATGAGCGAGATGCAGCTCACCGCCGACCAACTGGTGGTGATCGGCCGGGGACGACTGCTCGCCGACGCGCCGATCGGCGAGGTGATCGCCCGCGGCGCCGTCGCGGTCCGGGTCCGCAGCCCGCACCCGGACGGGCTGGCCGCGCTCGCCGCGCGCCTCACCGCCGCCGGGGCGACCGTCGAGGCGGCCGACCGGACCGAGCTGACCGTCACCGGCGCGACCGCGGACCAGGTCGGCGACCTGGCCCACGAGCTGGGGGTACGACTGCACGAGCTGAGCGCGCACGCCGCTTCGTTGGAGCAGGCGTTCATGGAGCTGACCGCCGACAGCGTCGAGTACGCCGGTGGCCCGACCGGAGGGGGGACGCGGTGAGCACCCGTCACGGCGCCGTGGCCGCCGAGTGGACCAAGCTCTCCTCGGTGCGGAGCACCTGGTGGACGGCGCTGGCCGGGCTGCTGGTGACGGCCGCGAGCGCCGGTCAACTGGCCATCTACGTCGCCAACGGCAACACCAACGACGACCCGGCCGACAACGCCGGCGTGGTCACCGTCGGCAGCGTGCTGATCGACTCGGTCGAGCTGACCCAGTACGCGATGCTGGCGCTGGGCCTGCTGGCGATCACCGCCGAGTTCACCAGTGGCACCATCCGGACCACGTTGCAGTGCACCCCGTCCCGTGGCCGGGTGCTGCTGGCCAAGGCAGTGGTCGCCGGCGCGGTCACCTTCGCCCTCGGTCTGCTGCTCGGCGGCGTCGGCACCCTGGTCGCCCGGCCGGTGCTCGGCGAGTGGGGCAGCGCGCCCGCCGCCGACACGATCGGCGACATCGTGCGCGTCGCGATCTACCTGGCGCTGGTCGGTGTGCTCGCGCTGGGCCTCGGCGCGGCGCTACGCAGCGCGGTGCTCACCCTCACCGTGCTCCTCGCCACCCTGATGATCGTTCCGCTGTCGCTTCAGGAGCCGGACATCGACGTGCTGAACCGGATCGCCGACGTGTTCCCCGGCGTGGCCGGCGGACACTTCCTGACCGGCGGCACCGAGCCGTACCCGCCAGTGGTCGGACTGCTCCTGCTCGCCGGGTGGGCCGGCGCCGCGCTGCTGCTGGGCCGGGCCGCGCTGCGCCGCCGCGACGCGTAACACGTACCGGCTGAGCGGGGGCTCCCCGGCCCCCGCTCACCCGTCGACCAGCCCCGCCTCGTACGCCAGGATCGCCGCCTGCACCCGGTTGCGCACATCCAGCCGGGTGAAAATGCTGGTCAGGTAGCTCTTCACGGTGCCCTCCACGAGGTGCAGCCGGCGGGCGATCTCGGCGTTGGAGAGGCCCGCCCCGACCAGGGCCAGCACCTCCCGTTCCCGCTCGGTCAGCCCGGCCGTACGGTCCCGGGCGGCGGGTCGGCGGGCCAGCCGGCCGGCCCCCAGCTCGATCACCCGACGGGCCACCCTCGGCGACAGGTACGCCCCGCCGTCGGCGACCGCGTGCACACCGGCGATCAGCTCACGCGGGTCGCCGGCCTTGAGCAGGAACCCGCTGGCACCGTGCCCGAGCGCCCGGGACACGTGGTCGTCCTCGCCGAACGTGGTCAGCATGATCGTCGCGGTGTCCGGCAGCACCCGGTGAATCTCGGCGGCGGCGGCCAACCCGTCCAGCCGCGGCATCCGGATGTCCAGCAGCGCAACCCGGGGGCGGTGGGCACGGACCAGCTCCACCGCCGCGTGCCCGTCGCCGGCCTCGGCGACCACCTCGATGCCGGGGTCGCTGGCGAGGATGGCCCGGACCCCGGCCCGGATCATCGCCTCGTCGTCGGCCAGCACCACCCGGATCGGCGGTGCCCCCGTCGTGTCGGTGTCCACTAGGCGATCCACTCCTTGCTGACCAGCCGGCCATCGGTGAAACAGAGCCTCCAGGACGGCTGCGCGAGGGGGAAGTTGCCGTCGGTGTAGTACTCACAACCGGCCCGGTCGACCCCGGCGGGGCGTTCCAACTGCCGCCGGGGCAGCCCGACCAGTTCGGACCGGGCCGCGCCGACGCGCATCTGGTCGAAGGTGGCCCGGTCCAGCACCGTCCCGGCGGTCGCCACCGGGTAGTAGACGAGCGAGAGCACCAGGAAGAAGCCGACCGGTGCGACGAGCGCCACCAGCAGGCTGCGCCGAACCCGCCGCCGGGCATCGTGCAGCCGACGCTCGGCATCCACCGGCCGCTCCGCCGGACCGGGCCGCTCGTCGGATCGCGACGGCAACCCGACCTCGGCCGCCGACCCGATCGGCTCAGGCGGCGCGGTGGCCGGCAACACCGCCCGTACCGCGAAACCGCCGTCGGCCCGGTGGCCGGCGTCGAGCGTCCCACCGGCGAGGCGGACCCGCTCGGCGAGGGCGAGCAGTCCACTGCCCTGCGACGGCGGGGCGGGCAGCGGCCCGGCCGACGCGGTGTCGTTGACGACGGTCACCTCGACCCGATTACCGTCGCGGGTGAGGCGCACGTCGACCGGGGCGCCCGGCGCGTACCGGGCCGCGTTGGTCAGCGCCTCCCGGACGATCCGGTGCGCCGCGTGCCCGGTCATCGCCGGCAGTTCCGCGACCGCCGGGGCGGCGTCCAGCCGTACCGTCATGCCGGCCTCCCGGGCACCGTCGACCAGGTCGACGACGGTCTCCCCGCTCGGACGCAGCGACGCGCCCGCCTCGTCGCGGAGCACCCCGATGATCTCGTGCAGTCGCTCGGTGGCGGTGGAGACGCTGGCCCGCAACTCCCCCGCCGCGGCCCGGTGCCTGTCGTCGAGGTCGGCGGCGACCTCCAGGGCGGCGGCGCGCAACGCGATCAGGCTGAGGTCGTGGCCGAGCGAGTCGTGCATCTCCCCGGCGATCCGGGCCCGCTCACGCAGCCGGATCCGCTCGGCGGTACCCCGCTGCTCGCGGGTCAGCGCGTCGACGTGCCGCTGACCAGCGTCGGTCAACTCCTGCTGTTGGCGGCGGTACCGGCCGACCAACCAGGGGAACACGGCGGCGAAGAGCAGCACCGAGGCGAGCAGGAACCAGGTGGCCGCGCCAGTGCCGAGCAACCCCAGGTTGAGCGCCGTGCCGCCGGCCGCGATCAGCAGGAAGACCGTGATCGCCGGACCCACTGTGGCGCTGCGCCGGCCGGCGAGATAGCTGAAGACCGGAATGGCGAACACGAAGTTGCCGTCGACCAACGACCCGAGCACCGCCAGCACCAGGGCGACCAACGGCTGACGTCGACTCGCCAGCACCGCCGCACCGAGCACCAGCAGCTTGCCGACCAGCAGCGGCAACGAGTACCGCGAATAGGGCGGGCTGGCCTCGGCGTAGCCGACCGGGGCGGCCACCACCGCCCAGAGCAGCACGTCCAGCAGCAGGCGACGCCGCCGGTGCAGCCAACCCGGCGGCGCGGAGTCGAGGATCCGCACGGCGGTCAGGCTACCCACGCCCGACCTGCGCGGACACCGACGAAAGTCAGGTGTTCAGCCGCTCTCCTCCGCCCAGACCCGCCAGTCGTCGAGTACGCCGTGCAGGGCCGGGGTCAGCCAACCCGGCGCGGACCGCCGGAACACGCCCGGGTCCATCGCGCCCGCGCCGTCCGGCAGCGCGCCGAGCAGATTCGGCACCAGGTCGGTGAGGTTCGTCCAGTGCACCAGCTCCGGCCGGGCCGGCCAGGCACCGATCACCACACCGGCCGGCACCGCCCGACGGTCCAACGCCTCCAGGGTCAACGCGGTGTGGTTGAGCGTGCCCAGCCCGGCGCGGGCCACCACCACCGCGGGCGCGCCCAGCGACACCGCCAGGTCGGCCATCGTCCACGGCTCACCCGACGGCCGCAGCCCCATCGGAACCAGCAACCCACCCGCGCCCTCGATCAACACGAGGTCGTGCTTGTCGGCCTCCGCACGGACGGCGTCCACCGCCGCGTACAGCTCCAGCGGCGGCAGATCGGCGACCCGCGCGGCGGCCAACGGCGCGAGAGGATCCGGGTAGCTGGCCAGGGTCCGGCCGATCAGCGGCGCAGCCAACCGGTTCACCACGTCCACGTCACCGGGCTCGCCGCCCGCCGTACCGGTCTGACCTGGTTTGACCACCGCCACCCGCAGCCCGGCCGCCTGCGCGGCGGCCGCGATCGCCGCGGTCACCACCGTCTTGCCGACCTCGGTATCGGTCCCGGTAACCAGCACCGACCCCGCCCACCCGGTCATGGGGCACAGTCCACGATGACGTCCAGCGCCCGCTCGAACGCCGCCCGGGGCACCCCCGCGCTGACCGTGAGGCGCAGCCGGGAGCGGCTGTCCGGGGTGGACGGTGGCCGGAAACAACCGACCGCGACGCCCCGGTCCCGGCAGTCCGCGGCCCAGGCGGTCGCCGCCTCCGGGCCGGGAGCCGTCACCGAGATCACCGCCGCGTCCGGGGCGGAGACGGTCAACCCGGCCGCCCGCAGTCGACCGACCGCCAGCCCCACCCGGTCGGACAGCTCGGCGCGCCTGTCGTCGCCCGCCTGGGCGAGCCGCAACGCGGCGTGCACACCGGCGGCGACCGCCGGCGGCAGGGCCGTGTCGAAGATGAACGTGCGCCCGGTCTCGACCAGATGCCGAACGAACTCGGCCGGGCCGGCGACGACGCCACCCGCGCCACCGAGCGCCTTGGACAGGGTGGCGGTGACCACCACGTCCG
The DNA here is from genome assembly GCF_040607895.1 of Micromonospora sp. NPDC005220. Taxonomy (NCBI): domain Bacteria; kingdom Bacillati; phylum Actinomycetota; class Actinomycetes; order Micromonosporales; family Micromonosporaceae; genus Micromonospora; species Micromonospora sp. NPDC005220. The sequence goes on along the minus strand of NZ_JBEXHP010000043.1, from coordinate 26,218 downwards.
GCTCGCCGGCCAGCCCGGTGGCCGCCACCGCGCCCGCGCCGGCCGGGCCGGTCAGGCCGAGCGCGTGCGCGTCGTCGACCAGCAGCAGCGCGCCGTGGCGGCGGGCCACCGCGTGCAGCCGGGCCAGCGGGGCCAGGTCACCGTCGACCGAGAAGACCGACTCGGTCACCACCACCGCCGGGCGGCCGGGAGCGGCCGCGAGCGCGGCGGCCACCGCGTCCACGTCGGCGTGCGGGGTGACCACCGTCTCCGCACCGGAGAGGCGGCAGCCGTCGATCAGCGACGCGTGGTTGTGCGCGTCGGAGACGAGCAGCGTCCGAGGTTGGACGAGCGCCCGCAGCGCACCGAGGTTGGCCAGGTAACCGGAGGAGAAGACCAGAGCGCCGTCGGTGCCCAGCCAGCGGGCCAGGTCCTCCTCCAGCGCCCGGTGCGCCTCGGTGGAGCCGCGCACCAGGCGCGACCCGGTCGCCCCCAGCCCGTACGCCGAGAGTGCCGCGGTGGCCGCGGCGACGACCTCCGGGTGGGTGGCCAGGCCGAGGTAGTCGTTGCCGGCCAGGTCGGTCATCCCGTCCTCGGCCGGACGCGGACGCAGCCGCCGGGTGAGCCCGGCCTTCGCCCGCAGCTCCGCGCGGCGGTCGAGCGCCGCCAGCCAGTCCGCCACCGTCACCCTCCCCCGCTTGCGTGCCGATCAGCCCGACACCCGCCGGGCGAAATTACCACCCGCCACTATCGGCCCGACGAATCCACTCGGTGCGAGCTGCCCCACGGGTTGCCAGGGCATTCCGGCTGATCGGAGAGCCTTGTAGGGTACGAGCCATGCCAGAGATCCTCGACCAGGCCCGGACCCAGGTCCTGGGTGACGGTGTCGGCCTCGATCAGGCCGGCATTCTCGCCGTGCTGAACCTGCCCGACGAGCACCTGCCCGCCGCCCTGCAACTCGCTCACGACGTGCGGATGCGCTGGTGCGGCCCGGAGGTCGAGGTCGAGGGAATCGTCTCGCTGAAGACCGGCGGCTGCCCGGAGGACTGCCACTTCTGCTCGCAGTCGGGCCTGTTCACCTCGCCGGTGCGCTCGGTCTGGCTGGACATCCCGTCGCTGGTCGAGGCGGCGAAGCAGACCGCCGCGACCGGGGCGACCGAGTTCTGCATCGTCGCCGCGGTCCGCGGCCCGGACGCCCGGCTGATGAAGCAGATGCGCGAGGGCGTCGCCGCCATCAGGGCGGCTGTCGACATCCAGGTCGCCGCGTCGCTGGGCATGCTCACCAAGGAGCAGGTCGACGACCTGGTCGACATGGGCGTGCACCGCTACAACCACAATCTGGAAACCTGCCGGTCGTACTTCCCCAACGTGGTCACCACCCACTCGTGGGAGGAGCGCTGGGAGACGCTGCGGATGGTTCGCGACTCCGGCATGGAGGTGTGCTGCGGTGGCATCCTCGGCCTCGGCGAGACGGTCGAGCAGCGGGCCGAGTTCGCCGCGCAGCTCGCCGAGTTGAACCCGCACGAGGTGCCGCTCAACTTCCTCAACCCGCGCCCGGGCACCCCGCTCGGTGACCGCCCGGTGGTGGAGGGCAAGGACGCGCTGCGGGCCATCGCCGCGTTCCGGCTGGCCATGCCGCGCACCATCCTGCGGTACGCCGGGGGTCGCGAGATCACCCTCGGCGACCTCGGCACCCGCGACGGTCTGCTCGGTGGCATCAACGCGGTGATCGTCGGCAACTACCTGACCACGCTGGGTCGACCGGCGACGGCCGACCTGGAGCTGCTGGACGAGTTGAAGATGCCGGTCAAGGCGCTCTCCGCCACGCTGTGACGCCCGTGACGACGACCTCCGACGCCGAACCGACCCGCAGCGGCGGGCCGGCGTCGACGGCCGTGCTCTGGTGCGACAGGTGCGGCGAGGCGGCGACCGACGGCCCTCACCCGGGCTGCGCGGCGGCCCGTGCGTTGGAGCCGCCGCGCTACTGCCCGGACTGTCGACGCCGGATGAAGGTGCAGGTGCTGCCGGTGGGCTGGTCCGCGGTCTGCGTCGAGCACGGCGAGAGCCGGGGCTGAGCCGATGCTGCGAGGGCGGGCGGTGACACTACGACCGGCGACGGTCGCGGACGTGCCGGTCCTCGCGGCGATCCGGGCCGACCCGGAGGTACGCCGGTGGTGGCGGGGCGGCGACGACCTGGCCGATTCGGTGCGCGCCGACCTCGCCGACGACGACCTGCACGTGTACGCGGTCGAGCACGACGGCCGGGTGATCGGCGCGATCCAGTGGTACGCCGAGGCGGACCCGGACTACCGGCACGCCAGCCTGGACGTCTTCCTCGACCCGTCGGTGCGCGGCGAAGGACTCGGCGGTGACGCCATCCGCACCCTGGCCCGACACCTGATCGACGAGTACGGCCACCACCGGTTCACCATCGACCCGGCCGCGGCGAACAGCGCCGCCATCCGGGCGTACGCGAAGGTGGGGTTCCGTCCGGTGGGCATCATGCGCCGCTACGAGCGCGGGGCGGACGGGCGCTGGCACGACGCCCTGCTGATGGACCTGCTCGCGGAGGATCTGGCCGACTGAACCGGGCGGGCGTGCCCGGCACCGCACGGTGCCGGACACGCCCCGGTTCTGCGCGAACGCAGTGACGCCTAGCGCTGGAGGGTCAGCACACCCGGCCGCCACGGCAGCAGGTTGTAGTCGCCTCCCGCACTGGGGTTCTTGCCCTGGTACAGGAACTGCAGGTTGCAGGCGTCGACGGTCTTGGTCTGGTCGGGGTTGGTGCGGACCAGGTCACCGTGGCTGATGTCGTTGGTCCACGTCGCGCCGCTGTTGGCCTTGCCGGCGAAGGGGTTGCTCTCGCTGGCGGCCTGCGGGGTCCACGAGCCGTTCAGGCTGGTGGACGTGAACGACCGGAAGTAGCGTCCCTGGCTCCCGATCGCCTCGACGATCATCAGGTAATGGTTCTGGCCCGCCACCTTGTAGACCTCGACGCCCTCGAACAGGTTGTTCGTCGAGTCGGTCATGATCGTCGTGTAGCTCGAGCCGAAGCTGCCCGGGAAGTTCCCCAGCGGCATGCTCGACCGGTAGATCTTGCCGTTGTCCCCGGCGAAGAACAGGTACATGTTCTGGTCGTCGCCGATGAGGGTCTGATCGATCACCCCGTACGGGGCGTCCGAGAGGGTGGCGGTGGAGAGCGTCTGCGCCGAGGACCAGCCGTTGGCGTTCGTCGGGTCGCTCGACGTCTTGTAGCTGAACGAGGTCGGACCCCACTGGTACGCCAGCACCCAGATGTTCTTCGGGGCGAAGTACAGCAGCGTGGGCGCCACGGTGCCCTGACTCATCCCGGTCTGGCCGGCCGAGGCCATGTCGGACCAGTTCGTGAACAGGCTGAAGTTCATCGAGCCGTACTGGCCGCTGCTGTTGACGTTCGACCCGTAGACCAGGTGCTTGCCGTTGTAGACCACGTTGGTGAAGTCCTTGAGCGAGACCCAGCCGTTCTGCGGGTTCGCCAGCGCGCCCGTCGACGACCACCGGTACGTCGACGGGAGCGCGCAGCCGCTCGGCGGACTCGTGGTCGGCGGGGTCGTGGTCGGCGGCGTCGTCGTCGGCGGGGTGCCGCCGAAGTCGGTACGCCACTGCTGGTTGGTCTGCCCGTGGCAGTCGTACAGCTGGACCTGCTGGCCGTTGCCGGTGCCCCAGACGTCCAGGCACCGGCCGGACTGCACGCCGCTGATGGTGCCGTTGGAGTTGATGTTCCACTGCTGGTTCGCCTGGCCGTTGCAGTCCCAGATGATGATTCCGGTGCCGTTCGCGGTGCCCGCGCCGTTCGCGTCGAGGCACTTGCTGCCGTAGACCCTCAACTGCTTGCCGGAGGTGTACGTCCACTGCTGGTTCGACTGACCGTTGCAGTCGTAGAGCTGGACGCGGGTGCCGTTGGTCTGCGTGGCGTTGGGCACGTCGATGCACCGGCCCGACTGCACCCCGACGATCCGGCCGGCGCCGCTACTCGGCGGCGGCGTGGTCGGGCTCACCGTCGGGCTCACGGTCGGGCTCACCGTCGGGCTCGAGGTCGGGGGGGCCGCGTTGAGCGCGTTGAGGACGGAGTTGTAGGCGGCCTTCTTGTTGCCGCCGCCGTCGAAGAGCAGCGGGCTCTCGTTCGAGCGCCAGGAGTCGCTGTCGCGTACGCCCCAGACGGTGATGCCGATGCAGCGCGGCACGTTCAGGCACGCCTGGGTCAGCCCGGCGTACTGGGTGGTGGAGGCGTTGGTGACGTCGACCTCGGTCAGCGCCACGTCCACGCCGAGCGCGGCGAAGCTGGACAGCGTGGTCTGGAAGTTGCTCGGCAGTGAGCTGCCGCCGGTGAAGTGGGTCTGCAGGCCGACGCAGTCGATCGGCACGCCGCGGGACTTGAAGTCCTGGATCATGCGGTAGACGCCCTGCGTCTTGCCGTACGACCAGTTCTCGATGTTGTAGTCGTTGTAGCAGAGTTTGACCGACGGGTCGGCCGCCCGCGCGGTGCGGAACGCCACCTCGATCCAGTCGTTGCCGGTGCCCTGCAGGTTGGAGTTGCGGCGGCTGCCGTCCTCGTTGAACGCCTCGTTGACCACGTCCCACGCGGCGAGCTTGCCCCGGTAGTGGGCCATCACGCCGTTGATGTGGTCGATCATCGCCTGACGCAGGCTGCTGCCGCTCAGGCTCTGCATCCAACCGGGCTGCTGCGCGTGCCAGGCCAGGGTGTGCCCACGGACCTTCAGGCCGCGCTGCGTCGCCCAGTTGTAGATCTGGTCACCGGAGTTGAAGTTGAACTGGCCCCGCTGGGGCTCGGTCGCGTCCGGCTTCATCTCGTTCTCGGCCGTGATCATGTTGAACTCGCGCCCGGCGATCGTGCTGTACGTCGAGTCGCCGAGCCGGCCCGCCGCGATGGCGGTGCCGAAGTACCGGCCCGACTGGGCGGCGGCCGCGCCGAGCGTGGTCGCGGCGGCGTTCGCCGAGGGCATCATCACCGCGACGGCGGCCACGGTCACGACGCTGAACGCGCCGGCGAGCAGCGCTCGGACGACGGGCGATCGCCGTCGCCGGGTCCCGCCGGGGTGAACGGATGGGCTTGTTGCCATCTCTGCCTCCTTACTGGCCAACACCCGGGCCGCCGAGGCGGGGACGACCAGGCGTCTCGGTTGGTGTATCGAACTTGGCCGATGCTAACCACGTGCTGGTCCGGGCAATGGAGTTTTCGGAAAAGTTTCGGGATTGTTGTGGCTTCGCGGCGTGGACGTGGCCGGTCGCCCGGGCGCGGTACCGGCCACGCCACGCCGCGTCGATGAGTCAGGAGACGGTGCAGGCGGCGCCGTTCAGGGTGAAGGCGGTCGGCCTGGCGGTGCTGCCGGTGTGGGTGCCGTTGAAGCCGAAGCTCGTCGACGCGCCCGGCGCCAGCGTCCCGTTGTAGGACAGGTTCGACGCGGTCACCGCGGTGCCGGTCTGGGTCACGTTCGCCGACCATGCCTGCCCGACCTTCTGCCCGCTGCTCGGAAATGTGAACGCTAGCGTCCAGCCGTTGATCGCCGTGGTGCCGGTGTTGGCGATCGTGATGTTCGCGGTGAACCCGGTGTCCCAGCTGTTCGCCGTCCAGGTCACCGCGCAGCCGCCGCCGGCAGGCGGGGCCGTGGTGGTGACCGTGACGCCGGGCGACGCGGGCGAAACGTTTCCGGCCGCGTCCACCGCCACCACTGTGAACGTGTACGTGGTGGAGGCGGTCAGCCCGGTCACCGCCAGCGTGGTGCCGGTGGCCGAGCCGACCAGGACGTTTCCGCCCCGGTAGACGCGGTAGGCGGTGACGCCCACCGCGTCGGTGGACGGACCCCAGGTCAGGGTCAGGCCGGTCGGGCCGATCGCGGAGGCGGTGGGCGTACCGGGTGCGGTCGGCGCCGTGGTGTCCGGCGCCGGGCCGGCCGGCGTGGTGACGGTGAGCGCGCCCGAGGCCGCCGAGCGGTTGCCGGCGCCGTCGAGCGCCCGCACGGTGAACTGGTACGTCCGCTCGGGCGTCAGCCCGGTCACGGCCAGGGAGGCCCCCGTCGAGGCGGTGACGACCGGGTCGGCGCCGGCCGAGGTACGGGTCACCTCGTAGCCGGCCAACCCGCTGCCGCCGGTGTCGGTGGACGCGGCCCAGGTCAGCGTGAGCCCGCTGGACGTGACGGCGGACGCGACGGGCGTCCCGGGCACTGTGGGCGCAGTGGTGTCCGGGGTGGCCGGTCCGGGCTCCTCGCCCCAGACGCGGGTGCTGCCGGCGTAGAGCGGAACCTTACGGTTCGGGCCGGCGGTCGCCTGGTACGACGGGTCGTTTGTCGGGTCCCAGGTGCCGCCCTCCGGCACGCCGATCTTGAACTGGACCTCCATCCGGTGCTGCGACTGACCCGCCGGGGCGATGGTGTACCCGGCGCAGTTCACCTCGACGTACCAGATGTCGCCGCTGAACTGCTTGGCCGTGGTCGGGGACGGGCAGCCCTGGGTGTAGCCGGCGGTGACCTGCACCGGGCCGGTGCCGTCGGGCCGGAAGTAGTACCGGAAGCGGCCGTCGGTCAGCGCGCGGGCCGGGAACGCCGACTTGTTGTAGACCATCACCTTGAGCCCGGTGGCCCGGGGTTCGGCCTGCATGACAGTGGTCTCCACGGTCAGCTCGTCCATGTCCGGCACCTCGGCGACCGGGAAGTTCGCCAGCGGCGTGCCGCCGTACTCGGAGGTCAGCCGGACCAGCGCGGACGTGAAGCCGGCGTTGTAGTCGGTGGCGACCTCGTTCATCACGTAGTCGGACCGGCTGTCGCTGTACGCGTCGTTGGCCGAGGACGGGCCGCCGACCAGCGCGCCGTAGAGGGTGTGCCGGGTCTCGACGGGCACGGTCTGGCTGTCCCACCAGGAGCCGTGCGCGGTGCGGTGGTGCGGGTTCTTCGGCGGGTTGGCCCCGAACCCGATGACGTAGCTGGAGTTGCGCGGGTTGTCGCCGAGCGCGTAGTTGATCTGCCGGACGGCGAAGTCGTGGTAGCGCGCCTTGCGGGTGGTGTCGGTGGTCTTGTCGCTGTAGACCAGCGCGGCGAAGGAGGTGTTGGCCGCGTAGCGCAGCGCGCCCCAGGAGTCGAGCACCGCCATCCCGCCGGGCGAGTACGGGACCCGCTGCCCGTTCACCCCGACCGTCCAGTAGTCCAGCCACCGGTTGGCGTCGTCGACGTACTTCTGCTTGCCGGTCAGGTTGGCCAGCAGCACGTACGCGCCGAACTGCTTGTTGTCCCAGGCGATGGTCCACTTGTAGGACCGGGTTGTGGTCTGGTTCTCGGTGCCGAGCTTGTCGTACTCACTCTCGGCCTTGGCCAGGTAGCTGGCCTCGCCGGTGGCCCGGTAGAGCCAGATCGCGCCCCACACCAGCTCGTCCTGGTAGCCGCTCCACGACTTGTAGAACGACGCCGCGTCGGTGATGCACTCGCTGTACGCCTTCCGCACCGTGTCGGCGAACGTGTAGAGCTGCCGGGCGTGGGTGAGCAGCTTGTCCGCGTAGGTCGCGTCGGTGGGCCGGAACACCATCGACGAGGCGGCCATCGCGGCCGCCGTCTCCCCCGCCAGGTCCGCGCCGCCACAGCTCGCATCGATCTTGTACGCGGGCCGCGCCATCGGCATCACCTCGGCCGGGCCCCACCACTTGTGGTCGTCGTCGCCCTTTCCGACCTGTCCGTAGAGGACGTTGGCCGACGGGTGCGCCTTGATGAAGTAGTCGTTGACGAAGCGCAGGTTGTTGAGCAGGTGCGGCAACTGCCCGGACGAGGCGTAGCCGCTGCGGTACTCGACCGCGCCCCAGGCCAGCATGGTGGCGCTGAACGCCATCGGGAAGCCGAACTTGACGTGGTCGCCGGCGTCGTACCAGCCACCGGTGAGGTCCACCCCCGCGCTGGCGCCGTCGCTGAGCGCGCTGTCCCCGCGCCAGGAGACCCGGTTCCAGTCGGGCAGTCGACCGGACTGCTGCGCCTCGTAGAAGAGCAGCGACTTCTGCAACGCCTCGGCGTAGTTGTAGGTCGCCGCCGGCGCGGCGGAGGCGGGCTCGGCCGCTGGGGCGGCGGAGGCGGGCTTGGCCGCTGGGGCGGCGGTGGCGGGACCGGACGGCGGCGCGGTCACCGCGAGGGACGCGCCGGTGAGCAGCGCGACGCCGACGGCCGCCAGCCGCCGCGGCCAGGGCTGGTCGGCGGCCGGTGACCGGCCAGGCTGGCCGCTGAACGGCCGGGTCAGGTGGCGCATGGCGGGCTCCTGTCGGAGGCGCCGCCGGCGGTCGCACCGACGCGGGACGGCGTACGGGCGGCACGGCCACCGGCGACAGCGGGGGTGGCGGTGTGACCATGGGTCATGGAAGCGCTCCCATGGATAAGCGACAATGTAATGGGCAGGCCGTCGGTTGGGAAGCCTGCCGGTCGGGACCGAGCCGCGCGGGCCACTTCCGTACTCGCGGGTAACCACTGCGGACCATTTCACACCATCGATGTATATCGATAAATGCTTGATGTCTTCGCAGCTCACGGCAGGTGCTTCTGGAAAGATCCTCGCGCCGCTCGGACGCGTCGGAGGCCAGCCAGACAAACGTACTGTTGCTGACCCACTACCGGGCGCGAGACAGTACCGGTCACCAGCGGTGCCGTGGACGCCGCCGCTCCCCGGTCAACCCTGAGGAGAAGCGATGGCACTACGACTCGCCGACGGCACCGCCTGGACCGACATCCTGGCCCGCGCGGTGGCCGTCACCCCGGAGGCGTTCGGCCCCGAGGTCGACGGGGTCACCACCCTGCACAACCTGGTCGCTGGCGAATGGCGGGCGGTCGGCCAGCCCGCCGCGGTCCACACCCCGGTGGACAACACCGTCCTCGTCAACCTGCCCCGGCTCGACGCCGACACCGCACGCGCCGCGGTCGCCCACGCCGCCGCCGCACACCGGGCCTGGGCGCAGACCCCGCTCGCCGACCGCAAGGCCCGGGTCGCCGACGCCCTGGACTCGCTCACCGCCCACCGCGACCTGCTCGCCCTGCTGCTGGTCTGGGAGATCGGCAAACCGTGGCGGCTGGCCTGCGCCGACGTGGACCGGGCGCTCGACGGCGTCCGCTGGTACGCGGGCGAGATCGACCGGATGCTCACCGACCGCGAGCCGCTGCCCGGCCCGGTCAGCAACATCGCGTCGTGGAACTACCCGATGAGCGTGCTGGTGCACGCCGAACTGGTGCAGCTCCTGGCCGGCAACGCGGTCATCGCCAAGACGCCGTCCCAGGGCGGCGCGGTGTGCCTGACCGTCGCGCACGCGCTGATGCGCCGGGCCGGGCTGCCCGCCACGCTCATCTCCGGCAGCGGCGGGGAGCTGTCCGAGGTGCTGGTCCGGACACCCGAGATCGGCGCGGTGGCGTTCGTTGGCGGCCGGTCCAACGGCGGCAAGGTGGCCGCCGCGCTGCTCGACAGCGACAAACGGCACTTCATCGAGCAGGAGGGACTGAACGCCTGGGGCATCTGGAACTTCTCCCAGTGGGACCTGCTCGCCACCCACCTGAAGAAGGGCTTCGAGTACGGCAAGCAGCGCTGCACCGCGTACCCCCGGTTCGTGGTGCAACGCGACCTGGTCGACGAGTTCCTCGACATGTATCTGCCGGTCGTCCGCTCGGTCCGCTTCGGTCACCCGCTCGCCGTCGGCGACGACTGGGCCGCCGGCGACCCGCTGCCCGAGCTGGACTTCGGCCCGCTGATCAGCGCCGCCAAGGCCGACGAGCTGCGCCGCACTGTCGACGAGGCGGTCCGCGGCGGCGCGATCCCCCTGCACCGGGGCAAACTCACCGGCGCGCCGTTCCTACCCGGTCAGGACACCTCCGCGTACGTGGCGCCGTCGGTGCTGCTCGCCCCGCCCGGACGGTCCCGGCTGATGCACGCCGAGCCGTTCGGGCCGGTCGACACGATCGTCGTGGTGGACACCACCGACGAGCTGCTGGCCGCGATGAACGCCTCCAACGGCGCGTTGGTGGCCTCGCTGGCCTGCGACGACACCGACGAGGCCGGCAAGCTCGCGGTGGACCTCCAGGCGTTCAAGGTGGGCATCAACAGGCCACGCTCGCGCGGTGACCGGGACGAGCCGTTCGGCGGCCGGGGCGCCTCCTGGAAGGGCGCGTTCGTCGGCGGCGACCTGCTGGTGCACGCCGTCACCGTCGGCGGCGACGGCCGCCTCTACGGCAACTTCCCCGACTACAACAGCTACCCCACCACCTGATCGCCACCGGGAGAGGGCCCCTGGTGGACGCTCGGCGCACACCAGGGGCTTCCGCTAAGGCGTGCAGAACGCGCCCGTCCGGTCCGCCGGGGCGGCGACAACGAGCGGCACGGTGAGGGTGAGCAGCCCGCCGTCACGCTCCACAGCGGTGGGCCGGCCCAGCCGCCGCAGCGTACGCAGCATCGGATCGTTGATGGCCTGCACGTGCAGCACCAGCGCCGCGTACCCGGACCGGTCGGCGTGCTGAACCAACCGGCGCAGCAACGCCGAGCCGAGCCCGCGCCGCTGCCAGTCGTCCCGCACCAGCAGCGCCACCTCAGCCTCGTCGCCCTCGCCGAGCAGGTTCGCCATGGCGACCACCGACTCGGCCGTGCCGTCGGAGCCGGTGGTCGTGGCGATCAGCGTCAGCCCTCGGCTCGGCTCCAACAGCCGACGCAGGCGGGCCGGCGGCGGCAGCGCCGCCCCGCCCAGATAGCGCCGCTGCCGGCTGCGCGGTGAGCACGCCTCGTGCAGCTCCAGTACGCCCGGCAGATCGTGGACGCTGGTCGGCCGGACAGCCACCTCCGCGTCGTCGGGCAGCACCAGCGTGACCTGTTCGGCGGCCCGCCGCGCCACCGTGGCGGCCAACTCGACCAGGGCCTGCGCCCGCGCGTACTCCGCCGGGGTGAAGTCGGGCGCGGCCCGGCGCAGCGCGAACGAACCGCCCGCCGGGTCGGCCAGCAGCATGCCGGCCCCGCTGATGCCTCGTTCGACGCCGACCGGCGCCGGTCGCCAGCTGACGACGTCGGCAGCGAGCAGGGTCCGCAACGCCTCGCCCGTCGCGTCCGGGTCACGCACCAGCCGGTTGGCCAGCCCGAGCACCCGGGTGGGCTGGTCGGCCAGGCCACGCGCCTCGCTGCGCGCCACCCAGCAGTCCCGGCCCCGACCCCGCTCGACGGCGGCGATCAGCTCGGCCTCGTCGAGCGCGTCCGGCGCGTCGACCAGGAAGTCGTCCACCGCGCCCTGCTCGGTGGGCTGCACCTGCACGGTGAGGATGTTGACCCCGCGCAGCGCGAGGCTCGCCGTGAGCACCGACAGGTAACCCGGCCGGTCGTCCACCGTCGCTCGAATCCGCCACAACGTCATGGTTGGCTCCCTTCCCCGGTAAGAGCCTCACCCCGGCCTGTTGCCGCCCGGTTGCCCGGCGGTGTCGGACCGGGAACTCCTCGGGCCGGTTCAGGGGCCGGCGATCACCGGCGGCGCGCCCACGAGATCGAGTCGGTCACCGAGGATCACCGCGCAGGCGCGGACGAGCTGGGTGAGCCGATCCACCTCGGTGCTGTGGAACGCCGCGGCGGAAAGGGTCTCGCTGCGCTCGCGGGCCACCACCATCACCAGGCCCGCCCGGCCGAACGGCGCGATCGCGTGGTGGGTGCCGTCGGGTGTGGTCATCGACCGACCGCGCAGCGGGGTCACCTCCGGCAACCGCAGGGGTACGGGAGCACGCCAGCTCGCGTGCCCCACGGTCGCCCCGCCACCCCCGGTCCGCGAGGCCCAGTCGACAGGCACCACAGCGGCCACGGCCCAGTCGGCGGCCAGCAGCCCAGGCACCGCGTCGACCAGGGTGGCCAACCCGTCGGCCGGGTTCGCCGCGACCTGGGCCAACAGCTCCGCGTCCTGGCCGGTGGTGGTGGGCGCGCCGATCGCCCGCCACACGCCGTCCACCCGCACGCCCGGTATCGCCGCGAGGCCAGCCAGCAGCCGCTCCACCCGCGCCGCGCCCGGCCAGACGACAGTGAAGTCGTCCACCGCGCGCCCGCCGAGCCGTTCGAGGACCACCACCTGGACGATGTCCGCCCCGGAGACGCCCAATGTGCGGGCGACCTGGCCGAGGGTGCCCGGACGGTCCGGCAGGGTGACCCGAACTCGCAGCAACATGTCTGTCCCTCCGCTCGGCGGGCCGGCGAAAGAGCGGCCGGCAGGCTGGTCCCAGCCTGGACGTTGACCATTTCGTCCCTGTTGCAGGGGCATGTCCCGACCGGAAATTCTGACCTTGACAACGTGAACGGGCTGCCATCAACTAGTCGGATGAGTGATCCGGCCGTGAATGCGTCGCGGCCGGCGGCCGTCCCGGCCTCCCCAGCGGGGCTGGACCTGGGCAGACTCGCCGACCATCTGGCGCAGCACCGACCCGAGCTGGCCACCGGGCCGCTGCGGGCCCAGCTGATCGCGGGCGGCAAGTCCAACCTCACCTACCTGCTGCGCCTCGGCGACCGCGAGGTCGTGCTGCGCCGCCCTCCGCTGGGGCACGTGCTGGCGACCGCACACGACATGGGCCGCGAGTTCCGGGTCATCTCGGCGCTGGCACCGACCGAGGTGCCGGTCCCGGGCGCGCTGCTGCTCTGCACCGACCCCGAGGTGATCGGCGCGCCGTTCTACCTGATGGAGCGGGTGCCCGGCGAGGTGTTCCGCACCCGGGCGCAGACCGACCCGCTGGGCGACGAGCGCCGCCGGGCCCTGGCCATGGCGATGATGGACACCCTCGCCGCGCTGCACAGCGTCGAGCCGTCCACCGTCGGGTTGGCTGACTTCGGCCGCCCGGAGGGCTACCTCGCCCGGCAGGTCCGCCGCTGGGCCGGGCAGCTCGACCGCTCCCGCAGCCGCCCGCTGCCCGGCATCGACGAGCTGCGTGACCTGCTCGCGGCGACCGCCCCGGAGGGCGCGAACGCCGGCCGGATCGTGCACGGCGACTACCGGCTGGACAACCTCCTCGCCTCGGCCGACCCGGTCGCCGTGCACGCGGTGCTCGACTGGGAGATGGCCACCCTCGGCGACCCCCTCGCCGACCTGGGGCTGTTGCTGACCTACTGGGACGTGCTCGGCGGCAGCGACACCGCCGCCGGCAACCCGGTCGCCGACGGGCTCGGCCCGCGCGCCGGCTTCCCCACCGGCAGTGAGCTGATCGACCGGTACGCCGGGCGCAGCGACGTGGACGTCGGGCCACTGCACTGGCACGTGGCGCTGGGCTGTTTCAAACTCGCGGTCATCTGCGAGGGCATCCACTACCGGCACACGCTCGGGCAGACCCTCGGCGAGGGCTTCGACCGGATCGGCGAGATGGTGGCACCGCTGGTCACACACGGGCTGACCGCCGCCAGGGAGCGGTGATGGACTTCTCATACGACGCCCGGACCGAGGAGCTGCGCGACGAGCTGACCCGGTTCCTGACCGAGCACGTCTACCCGGCCGAGGCCGTGCACGCCGAGCAGGTGGTTGCCGGGGACCCGTGGTCGCGTACCCCGGTGTTGGCCGAGCTGAAGGCGGAGGCCCGCAAGCGCGGCCTGTGGAACCTGTTCCTGCCCGACCCGCGCTACGGCGCCGGCCTGACCAACCTCCAGTACGCTCCCCTGGCCGAGCTGACCGGGCGCAGCCCGCACCTCGCGCCGGAGGCGGTCAACTGCGCGGCACCGGACACCGGCAACATGGAGTTGCTGGCCGAATTCGGCTCGGAGGCGCAGCGGCAACGCTGGCTGATGCCGCTGCTGGAGGGTGAGATCCGCTCGGCGTTCTGCATGACCGAGCCGGACGTGGCGTCCTCCGACGCCACCAACATCGCCACCCGGATCACCCGCGACGGCGACGAGTACGTGATCAACGGGCGGAAGTGGTGGTCGTCCGGCGCCATGGACCCGCGCTGCGAGATCTTCATCGTGATGGGCAAGACCGACCCCACCGCGGAACGGCACCGCCAGCAGAGCATGGTGCTGGTCCCCCGGGACACCCCCGGGGTGACCGTACGCCGGGGGATGACCGTCTTCGGCTACACCGACGGTTCGCACGGCGGGCACGCCGAGATCGACTTCACCGACGTCCGGGTGCCGGCGGAGAATCTGATCGGCGCCGAGGGCACCGGCTTCGCCATCGCCCAGGCCCGGCTGGGTCCGGGCCGGATCCACCACTGCATGCGATTGATCGGAATGGCTGAACGGGCACTGGAGCTGCTCTGCCGCCGGGCCAACGAGCGGATCGCCTTCGGCCGCCCGCTGGCCGAGCAGGGCGTGGTCCGGGAGTGGATCGCCGAGTCGCGGGTGCGCATCGAGCAGGCCCGGCTGCTGGTGCTCAAGACGGCCTGGCTGATGGACACCGTCGGCAACAAGGGCGCGCACACCGAGATCCAAGCCATCAAGATCGGCACGCCGGCGATGGCGGAGTGGGTGATCGACAAGGCCATTCAGGGGTACGGCGGCGCCGGCGTCAGCCAGGACACGCCACTGGCCGCCCTGTGGGCGCAGACCCGCACCCTGCGCCTCGCCGACGGCCCCGACGAGGTCCACCGCAACTCCCTGGCCAAACGCGAACTCCGCCGCTGGGCCAGCTAACCCCCACCCCCGCCTGCCCCCGCACCACCCCCGCCCACTCCCGCACCACTCCCGCACCACTCCCGTTGATCATGAAGTTGTTGTCGCGACACGCCGCCGAAAGTGGCAATAACTTCATGATCAACGGGGGTCAGCCGGCCGGGGGGCCGGGAAGCCCGGGGGTGGGGGGTGGGGGTTAGGCGGAGGCGCGGTGGACCAGTTGGGTGTCCAGGAGGATGTGCGAGGCGGGTAGCTCCTCGCCCCGGATCCGGGCCACCAGCAGGCGGGCCATCTGCCGGCCCATCTCCTCCACCGGCTGGAAGACAGTGGTCAACGGCGGCTCCGCCCGCAGGGCGATCGTGGCGTCGTCGAAGCCGATCACCGCGACGTCCTGCGGCACCCGCCGGCCGGCCTCGCGCAGGGTACGCAGCGCGCCGAACGCCATCAGGTCGGAGGCGACGAAGACCGCGTCCAGGTCCGGGCAGGCGTCCAGCAGCCGACGCATGGCGGCCGCGCCGCTGCCCTCGCTGAAGTCGCCGTACGCGATCAGGTCGGGGTTGACGCCGGCTCCGGTGGCCTTGACCGCCTCGGTGTAGCCGGTCAACCGGGCCAGGCCGACGCCCATGTCCTGCGTTCCGGCGATGGTGGCGATGCGTCGCCGCCCCTGCCTGGCCAGGTACTCCACCGCCTGCCGGGCTCCGCCAACGTTGTCCACGTCGACGAACCAGGCCGGTTGGGCGCCGGGTTGCAGCATGCGGGCGGGCCGACCGCCGAGCACGGCGGGCAGACCGCGCTCCTCCAGCAGCGTCGGCAGCGGGTCGGAGTCGTGCAACGACAGCAGCAGTACGCCGTCGACGTGCTGGTTGGTGAGGTGGTGCTCGACGCGCTCCCGCTCCACCGGCGACTGCGCCATGGCCAGCCAGAGCTGCATCGGCGTCTCCAGCAGCCCGGAGCTGATCCCCCGCACGATCGCGGCGAAGAACGGCTCGGTGAAGACCCGCTCGCCGGATTCGGACACCACCAGCGCGACCGAGTCGGTCCGCTGGGTGACGAGCGCACGGGCGGCCCGGTTCGGCACGTACCCCAGCTCGGCGATGGCCTGTTGGACAGCGGCCCGGGCCTCCGGGCTGACCTGGGGCGAGCCGTTGACCACGCGGGAGACCGTGCCCCGGCCGACGCCGGCACGCGCCGCGACCGCGTCGAGGGTCGGGCGCCCGAGCGACCGGGTGCGCTGCGTTGTCATCGTCTGCTCCTCCGACGGCGGGCGGACCCGGCGCCACCTGCGGGAGGTGGACGCCGGGGCCGTCCTGATGGCTGGCCCGAGCCTATTGTGCGGCCAGACCGTTGCGCCGGATCACCGAGGCGTACCACTTGGCGCTGGACTTGGGGGTGCGGACCTGGCTGTCATAGTCGACGTGGATCATGCCGAACCGCTTGGTGTAGCCCCAGGCCCACTCGAAATTATCCATCAACGACCAGGCAAAGTATCCCCGCAGGGGCACTCCCGCGTCGATCGCCTCGTGCGCGGCGCGCAGGTGGGCCTCGAAATAGGCCAGCCGATCGACGTCGTCGACCTGCCCGTCGACCACCGAGTCGACGAACGCGGAGCCGTTTTCGGTGACGTACAGGGGCAGATCGGTGTAGCCGTGCACCCGGCGCAGCGTCTCGGTCAGACCCGGGGCGTCGATCTCCCAGCCCATGTCGGTGACGGGAACGCCACGGGTGACGAAGCGGACGTCCTCGCTGCCCGGCCAGCACGAGGGGGCCGGGTCGACCGGGTCGCCCTCGACCGCCGCGGCGACCACGTGCCGGCTGTAGTAGTTGACGCCAACCAGGTCCAGCGGTGTGGAGATGGTCGCCAGGTCGCCGTCGCGCACGTGGTCGAAGTCGGTCACCGTGCTGAGGTCGGCCACCAGGTCCTCCGGGTACGACCCGCGCAGCAGCGGGTCCAGGAAGAACCGGTTGGCCAGCCCGTCGATCCGCCGGGCGGCGTCGACGTCGGCGGGGGTGTCGCTGGCCGGGTCGACCGGGTACAGGTTGACGGTCACGCCCACCTCGGCGGCCGGGCGGGCGGCCCGCAGAGCCTGCACGGCCAGGCCGTGACCGAGCATCAGGTGGTGTCCGGCGCGCACCGCGTCCGCTCCGTTGGTGCGGCCGGGCGCGTGTACGCCGGAGCCGTAGCCGAGGAACGCCGAGCACCACGGCTCGTTCAGCGTGGTCCAGTAGCGCACCCGGTCACCGAGCGCGTCGGCCACCAGTGTCGTGTAGTCGGCGAAGCGGGCCGCGGTGTCCCGGGCCGGCCAGCCGCCGGCGTCTTCCAGCGGCTGCGGCAGATCCCAGTGGTAGAGGGTGAGCCACGGCTCGATGCCGTTGGCCAGCAACTTGTCGACCAGTCGCCGGTAGAAGTCCAGGCCGCGCGGGTTGGCCGCGCCGGTGCCGCCGGGCTGCACCCGGGACCAGGAGACCGAGAAACGGTACGACTTCAGGCCCAGCTCGGCCATCAGCGCGATGTCGTCGCCGAGGCGGTGGTAGTGGTCGCACGCCACGTCCCCGGTGTGCCCGGCGAGGACCCGACCCTCGGTGTGGCTGAAGGTGTCCCAGATCGACGGGGCGCGGCCGTCCTCGGCCGCCGCCCCCTCGATCTGGTACGCCGCCGTCGCGGCCCCCCAGAGGAATCCGGGCGGAAAGGTCAGCCCGGGGCGCTCGTCGAGGACGTCGACGGCGGGTGGGCTGGCGGGGTTGCTCACGACTTGACGGCACCTTCCATGATCCCGCCGATGATCTGGCGGCCGAACACGAGAAACACGATTACCAGGGGGATGGTGCCGATCGCCGTGGCGGCGAACACCTGGGAGTAGTCGGTGTAGTAGGCGTACGAGAGGAAGGAGAGCGAGACCTGCAGGGTCGGGTTCTCCGGGGTGAGGATGGCGTACGGCCAGAGGAACGAGTTCCAGGTCTCCATGAAGGTCAGCAGACCGAGGACGCCGGCGGCGGGACGCAGCGCGGGCAGCACGATGCTCCAGTAGATCCGGAACGTGCTCGCCCCGTCGACGCGCCCGGCCTCGATCAGCTCGTCGGAGATCGCCTGGCTGGCGTACTGCCGCATCATGAACACGCCGAAGGCGCTGACCAGGAACGGCACGGTGACCGCGTAGAGGGTGTCGTACCAGCCCAGGTCCTGCATCATGCCCCAGAGCGGGATGAGCCCCATCTGGGTTGGGATCATCATGGTGACGATGATCGCCAGCAGGAGGGCGTTGCTGCCCCGGAACTTCAGCTTGGCGAAGGCGAACCCGGCCAGCGAACCGGTGAGCACCACCGACAGGGTGACCACCGAGGAAACGATGATCGAGTTCATCATGCCGGTGAGGAAGTTGGCGGCGTCGTTGTCGAGCACCCGCCCGAAGTTGTCACCGAACGCGCCACCGGGGGTCAGCGGCGGCGGCACGTCGTTGATGTTGTCCAGGCTGCGGCTGCCGATCACCAGCATGTAGTAGAACGGGTAGATCGACAGCAGCGCCGCCAGGACGAGCGCCACGTAGGTCAACGGGCTGGTGCGCCACAGGCGCTGGGAAGCCGAGATCATCGATCTCTCCTCACTTCGCCGAGCGGCGGACGAGTAGGAAGTTGAACAGCGACACCACGACGATGATCATGAAGATGGCCCAGGCGACCGCGGCGCCGTAGCCGGCGGTGTTCAGGTTCACGATGCCCATCTCGTACATGTACATGGCCAGTGTCTGGAACTCCCGCTGGTTGCCGCCGATGATGTTGCCGTTGGCGAAGAGCAGGGGCTCGGTGAAGAGCTGCATGCCGCCGATCGTGGACAGGATCACCACGAAGATGAAGGTGGGCTTGAGCATGGGCAGGGTGATCTGCCAGAACTGTCGCCACGGGCTGGCACCGTCGATCTCCGCGGCCTCGTAGAGGTCCTTCGGGATCGCCTGCATGCCGGCGAGCAGGATCAGGGTGTTGTACCCGGTCCACCGCCAGTTGACCATGGAGGAGATCGCCATCCAGGAACTCCACCGGTGCCCGTCCCAGTCGACAGCGTCGACACCGACGAGGCTGAGCAACCAGTTGAACAGGCCGAACTCCCGCTGGAACAGCATCCCGAAGACGATCGCGACAGCAGCCACCGACACCACGTTCGGCATGAAGATGGCCATCCGGAAGAAGGTCTTGGCGCGCAGGAAGGTCCGGTTGAGCAGGTTCGCCAGGAAGAGGGCGAGCAACAACTGCGGGATGGTCGACAGGGCGAAGATGCCGAACGTGTTGACCAGCGCGTTCCAGAAGTACTCGTCGGAGAACAGCCGGGTGTAGTTGTCGAAGCCGATGAACGAGTGCTCGCCGATCATGTCCCAGTCGTGCAACGACATCCAGGCGGTGCGCAGCATCGGGTACAGCCCGAATACGCCGAAGATCAGGAAGAACGGGGCGATGTAGAGGTACGGCGAGTACTTGACATCGAGGCGGTTGAGTAACCTTCCCCGGCGCTGCCGGGAAGGGAGATCGGGAGAAGGCGGTGCTGCTGGCGACGGCGGTGCCGTCGTGGCCGACAGGCTCATGCGAATGTCCTTTTCCGGCGAGGCCCGGGGGCCCTCGCGCAGGGCGCTACGCGGAGGGGACCGGCCGGTGGCGTCCGGGAAGTCCCGAACGCCACCGGCAGGGAATCACTCAGAAGGCACCCTGAGTCTTTGCGTCCTTCGTGAACTGCTCCCAGGCCTTCGCCTTGTCAGCCTGCCCGTTCTCGAACGCCCGCAGGGCCGGCTCGAGCGCGTTCTCCTTCACCGCCTGGTGCTTCGGACCCAGGTGGATCGGCTGGATCTTGGCGACGCTCTCCCCGAAGATCTTGCCGGTCGGCGCGTTGCTGAAGTACTCGTTGGTGTAGCTGAGGAACGCGTCGTTCTTCAGCGCCTCCAGGTTGGTGGGCAGCGGGCCCTTGAGCTTGAAGGCCTCCACCTGGCTCTTGGCGTTGGTGAGGTACTCGGCGAGCTTCGCCGCCTCCTTCGGGTACTTGCTCTGCGCCGGAACCGCGAGCCACGAGCCGCCCCAGTTACCGCCGCCGCCCGGCACGGCCGCGACGTCCCACTTGCCCTTGTTGGCCGGACCCGAGTTGTCCGAGACGATGCCGAGCATCCAGGACGGGCAGAAGGTGGCCGCGAAGGTGCCCTGCTTGAAGCCACCCGACCACTCCGGCGACCAGGTGCCCGCCTTGGCGGAGATGTCCGCCATCGACGTGGCGGTGTCCCAGGCGTTCTTCACCGCGGGGCTGGTGTCCGCGATGATATTGTCTTCCTTGTCGTAGAACAGGTCCCCGTTGCCCTGGAAGAGCACGCCGTTGGAGACGGCGGTGATGGAGTCGATGAACGCCTTGCCGCCGCTGCCCTGCTTGTACTTCAGACCGGCGTCGTGGAAGCCCTTCCAGTCCGGCCAGAGCGCCGACACCTGGTCGCGCTCGGTGGGCAGGCCGGCCGCCTGGAACAGGTCCTTGCGGTAGCAGACGGCGAGGCTGCCGACGTCGGTCGGCAGGCCGATCAGCCGACCGTCCGGCGCCTTGCCCAGCTCCCACTTCCAGGGCAGGAACTCCTTGGAGTGGTCGGCGACCAGCGGGGTGAGGTCGGCCCAGTTGCGCGCGTTGGGCTTGAACTCGTTGAGGATGCCCTCTTCCAGGGCGGTGACGTCCGCCGCGCCCTTGCCGGTGGCCAGGTAGCGGACCAGCTTCGGCCGGTACTCACCGAGCTGCGCGGTCTTGCGCAGCTCGACCTTGATGCCGGTGTCCTTCTCGTACTGCTTGACAAGCTCGTCGTAACCGAATTCGCCGAAGGTGTCGACGACCAGCTTGGCCGGCTTCTCGCCGGCCGCCGGCTTTTCGTCGTCGTTGCCGCAGGCCGCGAGACCGCCGATTGCGGTGATCGCGGCCAGGGCAGCGGCCGCCAGGCGGGTACGCCGCGTGGTGACACTCATGCGCTGACCCCTCTTTCCGGTGGTGAGGCTGGGTGGTTGTGGTGGGGGGTGTCTCATCGCGCCAGGCCGGGGATGCGTGAGTGACCCATGCCACCTCCGGGAGCGCTCCCATGAGATTGCCGGCGGGTAACGGGAGTGTCAATAGGACGTTGGGAGCGTTCCCAGATCGTTACCGCTGACCGCTCGCGCCCCGCCCACCCCCCCCACACCCCCCGCCCCACCCCTGGTGATCAAGAGGTTTCGGTCAGAAAACACCGCTCCGCTGACACAAACTTCTTGATCAACAAGGCGGGCCGCGGGGGCCGCGGTCAGCAGAAGCGGCGGAGGAGGGTGGTTGCGCGGGTGGGGTCGAAGCGGGACGGGTCGAAGGTCGAACCCGCCCAGTCGCGCAGCATCGCGTGGCGGGAGCTGACCAGGTCGGCCGTAGTGCCCTCGTCGTCCAACGCCTCCAGCAGCGCCTGGTAGTTCAACGGCCCGCCGACACCCTCCGGCGGGCAGGCCCGCTCGCCGGCCAGGCAGACCGGGTACCGCTCGTCGGGGTCAGCGGTCAACGCGTCCTCCACGACCAGGTCGTGCTCCCACCAGTCGCCGAAGTCGTACGTGTAGGAGAACCGGCTGCCCTTGCCGAGTACCGCGTCGAGCCGCACGTTCAACTCGTCGTGCAGCGCCAGTTCGCCGTCCGGGTCGGGCTCGCCGTACTGCACCGCGTCGATCTCGAACGAGTGCAGGTGGCAGTCCCGCCAACCCATCGCGTGCTGCACCACCCGGTGCAGCCGGTCCAGCGTGTAACCGGCCGGCACGAGCACCCGGCGCCACACCGGCGGGCGGGTCCCGGCAAGGGACATCTTCAGCTGGAAGATCTGACGCGGCATGCTGTCCTGTCCTCCCGCGGCTTAGGCTGCGAGCATGATCTGCCGAGCGTGCCGGGCCCGGCGACACGACGACTGCCCGGGCCGGAACTGGTGCGACTGCCAGCACCGTACCGCCGAACCCACCCCTCCGGTCACCGGTCCGGCCGGCGAATGACCGTCAAAATTCCGATCCGACGGCTCTGGCCCGAGCCGTCCACACAGCCACTCGACGACGCCGCGCTGACCGACCTCTACGGCCGCGCCGACCAGCCCCGACTGCGGGTGAACTTCGTGGCCAGCCTGGACGGCGCGGTCACCGTGGACGGCTACTCCGCCGGGCTCTCCGGCGAGCCGGACAAGCGGGTGTTCGGCCTGCTGCGGATGGTCTGCGACGCGCTCGTGGTGGCCGCCGGCACACTGCGCCACGAGGGGTACCGGGCGGTCCGGCTCAACGAGCGTCGCCGCGCCTGGCGTCTGGCCAACGGGCTGGCCGAGTACCCCACGCTTGTGGTCGTCTCCGGTTCGCTCGACCTGGACCCGGCGCAGGCCGCCTTCGCCGACGCGCCGACCCGCCCGATCGTGCTGACCCATGCCGACGCCGCACCACCGCCCGGCCTCACCGACGTCGCCGACCTGCTGCGCTGCGGCACCGAACGGGTCGACCTGGCCGCCGGCCTCGCCGCACTGCACCGACGCGGGCTCACCCAACTGCTCTGCGAGGGCGGCCCGCACCTGTTCGGCGCGCTCACCGCCGCCGACCTGGTGGACGAGCTGTGCCTCACCGTCTCGCCGCTGCTCGCCGGGCCCGGGCCGGGCCGGATCACCGCCGGCGACACCGCGCCACCCCGACATCTGCCACTGCGACACGTGCTCGCCGCCGAGGACGGTGTCCTCCTGCTCCGCCACGCCCGCCGGTAACCCGCCGTCGTCTGCTCACACACCCACCGTCGTCGGTGTGACGGCGCACGGTGTCGTCCGCCGCGTCGCGTGGCGACCTGTCGTACTCCTCGGGCAGGATGCACAGCATGCTTCCCGACCGTGCTGCCCGAGCGACCCGAGTCGCCCGATGACCGACGCCGACCTCGACAGCCCTGGCGAGGCGGTCGGGCGGGTGCTGGGCACCGCCGACGCCACCCCGTTGCAGTTCTGGACGGCCGTGGCGCCCGGCAGCTACCTCCAGCTCGACGACGTGGTGGTCACCCGCCGGGAGCTGCCGGACCGGGAGCCGGTGACGATCGCCGGGGTGGTCACCCAGGTCCGCGCCCGGCACGAGGGCGCCCAGTTCGACTCCGACGTGTTCGCCATCGCCGACGGCACGCTGCCCGCGCAGGTGCAGGAGGCGGCCGAGGTCACCACCACCCGGGTCGATCCCGAGCTGTACGTGCCGCCGACCCCGGGCGCTGTGGTGCACCGGGCCGAGGGCGACGCGCGGGCGCGCGCGCTGCACTTCGACCGGATGGAGCGGCGCATCCCGATGGGGATGGGCCGGGACGGTGTCCCGGTCTATCTCAACGCCGACTTCCTCGACGGCAGCCGGGGCGCGCACGTCTCCATCTCCGGCATCTCCGGGGTGGCCACCAAGACCAGCTTCGCCACCTTCCTGCTCTACTCGGTGTTCCGCTCCGGGGTGCTGGGCGGCGACGCGGTCAACGCCAAGGCGCTGATCTTCAACGTCAAGGGTGAGGATCTGCTCTTCCTGGACCACCCCAACACCCGCCTCGACGAGCCGACCCGGGCGGCGTACGCGAAGCTCGGCCTGAGCGCCGGCGCCTTCCCCGACGTGCGGGTGTACGCCCCGCCCCGGGCCGGCGACGCAGCCGGCACGCCGGATGTGAGCAGCCGGCTCACCGGCGTCGACAGCTTCTACTGGACGCTGAGCGAGTTCTGCACCGACCGCCTGCTGCCGTACGTCTTCGCCGACGCCGACGACGAGCGCCAGCAGTACACGATGGTGGTCCACTCGGTGGCCGCGCACCTGGCCCGCTACGCCCAACCGGCCGACGGTGGGGTGAGCATCGACGGAGTCCGGCTCGGCTCCTACGGCGATCTGGTCGACCACATCGTCGACCAGCTCAACGACGACGAGACCCGCTCCGACTGGGCGGGCAGCGCTGTCGGTCTGGGCACCGTCAACGCGTTCGCCCGGCGGTTGATCGGCAGCAAGAAGGACCTGGCCCGGCTGATCCGTGGCGACCTGGCGGCCCGCCGCCCGCACTCGATCAACACCAGCGAGTCGGCGCAGGTCACGGTGGTCGACCTGCACAACCTTCCGGACCGGGCGCAGCGGTTCGTGGTCGGTGTGACGCTGAAGAGCGAGTTCGAGCGCAAGGAGAAGTCCGGCACCGCCAAGCCGCTGCTCTTCGTCGTCCTCGACGAGCTCAACAAGTACGCCCCCCGGGAGGGCTCCTCGCCGATCAAGGAGGTCCTGCTGGACATCGCCGAGCGGGGCCGCTCGCTCGGGGTGATCCTGATCGGCGCCCAGCAGACGGCGAGCGAGGTGGAGCGGCGGATCGTCACCAACTCGGCGATCCGGGTGGTCGGCCGGCTCGACCCGGCCGAGGCGTCCCGCCCGGAGTACGGTTTCCTGCCGCCCGCGCAGCGGCAGCGGGCGTTGCTGGCAAAGCCGGGCACCATGTTCGTCAACCAGCCGGACATCCCGGTGCCGCTCTGCCTGGAGTTCCCGTTCCCGGCCTGGGCCACCCGGGTCTCCGAGGCGGGCCGGGCACCATCGGAGACGCTGCGCTCGATCACCCAGTCCGCCGACCCGTTCGCCGTGGTGGGCTCCGGCGGCGGCAGCACCGACGACGACATCCCGTTCTAGGTAGGGGCCAGCACAGGTGAGCGCGAGGAGTGAGCTTGCGAGCCCCGCAGTCGCGAACGGAAGGCAAGCACAGCCATGAAGATCCTGCACACCTCCGACTGGCACGTGGGAAAGGTGCTCAAGGGGCAGTCCCGGTCCGACGAGCACAAGGCCGTGCTGGCCGGGGTGATCGAGATCGCCCGTGCCGAACAGCCGGATCTGGTGATCGTCGCCGGTGACCTCTACGACACCGCCGCACCCAGTTCGGAGGCGACCCGCCTGGTCACCCGGGCGTTGACGGCGCTGCGGCGGACCGGCGCGGACGTGGTGGCGATCGGCGGAAACCACGACAACGGGCCCGCGCTGGACGCGCTGCGCCCGTGGGCCGATGCCGCCGGCATCACCCTGCGCGGCGGGGTACGGGAAGACCCGGACGAGCACGTCATCGACGGCACCACCGCCGGCGGCGAGCGGTGGCGGCTGGCCGCGTTGCCGTTCCTGTCCCAGCGGTACGCGGTGCGCGCGTTGGAGATGTACGAGCTGACCGCCGCGGAGACCAACCAGACGTACGCCGACCACCTGGGCCGGGTGCTGGGGCGACTGACCGAGGGTTTCACCGAACCGGACCGGGTGCACCTGGTCACCGCGCATCTGACGGTGACCGGCGCGGCCACCGGTGGCGGCGAGCGGGACGCGCACACCGTGTTGGGCTACGCCGTTCCCGCCACCGTCTTCCCGGCCACCGCGCACTACGTGGCGCTGGGTCACCTGCACCGGGCGCAGCGGGTCGCGGGCCCCTGCCCGGTGCGGTACAGCGGCAGCCCACTCGCTGTCGACTTCGGTGAGCAGGAGAACATCCCCTCGGTGACGATTGTCGAGGTGACGGCCAGCACCGCCGCCCGGGTGCGGGAGGTGCCGGTGACGGCGGCGAGCGCGTTGCGGACGGTGCGGGGCACCCTGGCCCAGCTCGCCGAGATCGAGGCACCGGACGCGTGGCTGCGGGTGTACGTGCGGGAGCAACCCCGCGCCGGCCTGCGCGAGGAGGTCCAGGAGCTGCTCCCCCGGGCCCTGGAGATCCGGATCGACCCGGAGCTGTTGGCCGCGCCGGGCAGTGGGGCGCGGATCGCCCAGCGTTCGGGGCGTTCGCCCCGGGAGTTGTTCGCCGACTACCTGGACAGCCGGGGCCACGCCGACGAGGGTGTCCGGGAGCTCTTCGACGAGCTTTTCGAGGAGGTCGAGCACTGATGCGTCCGATGCGGTTGGACATGGCCGGGTTCACGGTCTTCCGGGACGAGACCACCGTCGACTTCACCGACGCGGACTTCTTCGCGCTGATCGGCCCGACCGGTTCGGGTAAGTCCACCGTGCTGGACGCCATCTGCTTCGCCCTCTACGGCATGGTGCCCCGGTGGGGCGGCGCCCGTGGGTTGGCGAACGCGCTCGCGCCGTCGGCGACCGAGGCGCGGGTGCGGTTGGTCTTCGAGTCCGGCGGTGCCCGGTACGTGGCGACCCGGGTGGTCCGCCGGGACGGCCGGGGCAACGTGAAGACCGCGAACGCCGGGTTGCAGCTGATGCCGGCCGGCTTCGACGTGACCAAACTGGACACCGGTCTGAGCCCGGACGACCTCGGCGAGGTGGTGGCCGGCACCCCCGCCGAGATGGAGCAGGCGGTGCTGGAGGCGGTTGGGCTGCCGTACGAGCAGTTCACCAGCTGTGTGGTGCTACCGCAGGGGCAGTTCGCCGATTTCCTGCACGCCAAGCCGGCGACGCGGCAGCAGATCCTGGTCAACCTGCTGGGCCTCGGCGTCTACGAGGACGTACAGAAGAAGGCGACGGCGCGCGCCGCGCAGGCGGAGGCCCGGCTGGAGGCGGTCGACCAGGTGCTCGCCGGGTTGACCGGCGTGGACGACGACGCGTTGGCCGAGGCCGACGCCCGGGTCGACCGGATGGCCGAGCTGGCGGCCGCGGTGGCCGAGGCGGTGCCGGAGCTGGCGGCGGCCCGGGTCACCGC
>NZ_JBEXHP010000042.1:0-46601 GCF_040607895.1 Micromonospora sp. NPDC005220 | reverse complement strand
CGTCGTCCGACGGACGGCCGGACCTGTGGATCAGCTCCCCGCGGGTGCCGGGGAGGTGGGAGCCGCGGCGAGTCGCCGGCGTCGAGACACCGCACCTGCCACCACGTCGATGACGAGGAAGGCGAGCAGGGTGAGCCCGAACAGGGGCAGCGCCCAGCCGATCGCCACTGTCACCGGCACGCCGATCAGCAGCGCCCAGAGCGGCAGGCCGCGTACGCCGCCGCGGGCCGGCGGGGTGCCGGCGATCGCCCGGCGGTCGGCGCGGGTGGGCCGGCGTTGCCACCACATGCGGTAACCCCAGAAGATGACGCAGAGCAGGCCGAGGGCGAGCGCGGTGAGCAGGACCTGGTTGATCAGTCCGAAAAGGATCCCCATGTGGGCCTGGATGCCGAGGCTGCTCAGTTTCGCCAGTAGCGGCCAGTCGGCGAAGTCGCTGCGGGCGGTGACCGTGTCCGAGGCCGGGTCGACGGCGATGCGGTCCTTCCGGACCGGCCAGGTGTTGTCGACCTGCGCGACGGTCCAGGCGGAGCCCGGCTCCGACGCGGGGCTGATCTCGACCGGACCGGAGAGGCCCGCGCCGCGAGCGACCGACAGGACCCGATCGAAGGCCGCCGACTCGACGACCCCGCCCGCCCCGGCGGCACCGTGCTCGTGACCGCCGCCGGTGTCGGCAGGGGCGGTGGGGCCGACGGTGAGGATGGTGGAGATCTCCGGAGTGCGGGCATTCAGCGCGTCGAGGCCGGCGGCGAAGTTCGCGCCGGCGAATCGGGACCAGGTCAGACCGGTCACGGAGAGGAAGAGGAGCCCGACGGTGAGCCAGATGCCGGTGGTGGCGTGCCATCCTCGGGTACGGCGGACACCCTTACCGGCGGACAGGTCCGGCACGAACAGGTGCCGGGCGGCGGCTCGGGCGGCGCCGCGGCGGCGCCACCAGAGGACGACCCCACCGAGCGCCATCACCCACAGCCAGCTGGCGGCCAGCTCGGAGTAGTGCCGCCCCACGACGCCCAGGTGCAGGTTACGGTGCAGGTCGTCCAGCCAGGTGGTGGTCGGCGTGGACCCGAACCAGGTGGTGAGCTGCCCCTGAGACTCGCCGGTGTACGGGTTGATGTAGACGGTGTGCTGCTTCTCGCCAAGCTCGGGCAGGGAGAACACCACAGCGGTGGTCCGGTCGCCAGCGCCGGGTTGCACGGTGGTGATGCTGCCGTCCGGGTGCGCGTTGCGCGCGGCCCCGATCTGCTCGGCCAGCGGCAGTTGCCGGTCACCCACCTGGGCGACGGTCAGCTGGTCGCCGTAGAGGATGGTGTCGAGTTGCGGGGTCACGGTGTAGGCCAGGCCGGTCAGTGCGGCGACCACCAGGAACGGGGCGACGAGGATGCCGGCGTAGAAGTGCAGCCGCAGCAGCAGCGCGCCGAACGGTGATGTGCGCCGGGCGGCTCGGGCCGGTTTCTCGGCGGTCGTGGCGGGTTCCGGCTGCGGCGTGCCGGACAGTTCGGTGAGAGACATGCTGATCCGATCGGAAGAGTCGGGAGGCACGAAGGTGTTTCCCGTACTGGTCTGGTCGCCCGGTGAGGTGTCGCGTCGGCCCTAACCGGTAGTCGGGGGAGAGACGCCGGTGGTTCCCGGGGAGGTGGGGAGATCGAGGCTCCGACGTCAGGGCTGGTCGGGCCGGGCCGCCCGTCGCCACAGCAACCCAGCCGTCACCAGGACGACGAGGGCCAACGCGGCACCGGCGACGAGTGCACCGACGCCCGGACCGCCGTCGGACTCCGCTGCCGCGGCGGCGGACGGGGCGGGCGTTGACCCGCTGACGTTGGCAACCGGCGCAGCGCTGGAGGTGGGATCGGCCACAGCGAACGGATAGGAGCCCTGCACCGGCTCCAGCGCGTGCGTGCTCCTGGCCTTGATCACGGTGCCGCCCTGCTTCGCCTGCATGACCATCTTGCCGTCCTTCATGGCCATCTCGTGCAGCTCCATCGGCGACACCGAGGTCGCCGCGCTGGTCAGAGTGACATCGCTGTCGCCGTCGTTGACCAGGGTCCCGAAGGCCGCCGTCATCCCCTTGTCGGCGGCCTTCACCCACGGGTCACGAATGCCGAGCACCCCGGCGTCCGGGTTGGCCGAGGCCGACGCGGACGCATTCGCCTGCCCGGTCGCCGGAGAGGCGGACGAACCGCACCCGGCGGCGCTGACCGCCAGGACGGCGGCGGCGAGGACGGCGGCCGAGCGGCGGCGCGGACCGGGCGGGCTGGTGCTGAGCATGTGTTCTTCCTCCGATGACTGCTGCTGGCTGGATGGTCGGCCGCAGCAGGGAGGAAGTTCCAGGCTCAGGGCACGTTGATCGTGTACTCGGCGGTGTGTACCGTCCCTTCGACCTGGAAGTCGAAGAAGGCCCGGTACCGGCCCGAGCTGGGCGCGGTCAGCCAGAACTGGACCGTCCCGTCGACCAACTCCTGCTCCGGGTGGACGTGCACGTAGCCGAGGTCGCCCTCGCGGACGACGACCAGGTGCCCGTACGCGCCCAGGTACCGCTCCAACCCCACCGGCGTGGCCGGCTCGGCGCGCTGGACCTGGAACTGCATCGGCGCCGTCACCCCCACCGTCGGGGTGCCGGTCATCGAGACCGAGTACGGCCCGGCCGTCGCCGGTGACTGCGCGGGCGGCAGCACGGCGGGGGTGTGCGCCCCCGGCACCGTGTGGTCGACACCCAGCACGAGCGGCACCTGCGCGCCGTTGGCCGCGGTCACGGAGAAGTCGGCGTAGACGCGGTAACCACCGGGTCGGGCCAGCGTCAGCGGGACGCTCCAGGTGCCGTCGGAGGCCATCGTCGGGTGCAGGTGCTGGTAACCGGTCAGGTCGCGGCCCACCACGATCATGTGCAACGGCTTGTCGTGTACGACCGCGAAGCGGGTAGCCGGCTGCCGGTCGGTGCCGACGATCCGGAAGCGGTAGTCGGCGCGTACCCCGGGGGTTTGGGTTCGTTCCAGCGGTTGCAGCGTGTAGCCGCCGGCGCTGACGGTCGTCCCGGTGGCAAGCGTCTCGCCTGTTCCGCCGTCGCCCCGGTGCGTGTGCGGTCCGGTGCCCGCCGGGTGTTGGTGTCCGTCGGCCGCGGACACCGCCGGGCCGGAGTCGGTCGGACCGCCTGCCGGCTGCCGGGCGGTGTTGGCGGCCGGGCCCTCGTTGCCGCTGATGCGCGCCAACCCGAAGCCGCCGAGCAGGGCCAGCACCAGGGCACCGACGAACAGCGCCAGGCCGGTGTTGCTCAGCCGAGACCCGGGCGTCGCGGCGGCGAGGTCAGGGTCGGGCGATGCTCCGGGGTCGACGGGCGGTCGACTGTCCGTCGTGGCGGGGGTTGTCGCGTCCTCATCGGTCGGAGTTGGACCGACCGCGACGCCCGTCCGAGCCACGACGACCGTGGTGTCCTTACGCGCGGCCGGCACCGCGCTGGGCCGCCGCTTACCGCCCGGGGCCTGCGTACCGCCGTCGGTTGCCCCGCCGGTCCTACCTGCATCGGTCCTACCACCGGCGTTCTTGGCACCGGCGGTCCTGACACCGGCGGTCCTGTTGCCGGAGGTCCTGGTCCCGGGACGGGTGCCGGCGCTGCGTCGACCGGACGTCACCGACGAGGTGCGGCCCCGGCCGACGGGTCCGCCAGTGGGGGCCGTCCGCCGACGCCAGACGACGAATCCGGCCGCCGCGACCGCCACCGCGACCACCGCCAGGCCGGTCCACGCCACCGCTCCGGGGCCGCTCTCATCAGCCGATTCGGTCGGCGCAACCGCTGTCGCGGACGGCGGAATCGCCGTCTCGGCCGCGACTGTCGGCACTGCCGAAACCTGCCCGGATGACCCGTGTTGCTCGGCGGTGGCCAACAGCGCCGGATCCGGCTGGCTCGACGGCGGGCTCCACCCCTTGGGCGCCGCCGTCACCGGCCCGTCGTAGCGGAAGGTCAACGTTCCGCGTACGGGGTCTCCGTCCGAGGCGACCGACAGGTAGCTCACCGAGTACTGGCCCTTGGCCGGCAGGTGCGCGACCGCCACTGTCGCGGGGAACCCGGTCGTGTACTCGCGTGGCTCGAACTGGCCGTTGACCAGGAAGTACTCGCGCACCGGCTGGTCCAGCGGCTTCGGCTCCCCGTACGACCAGCCATTGTCGACCCGGATGCCACCCGGCGCGGTGATCGTGAAGAACGCGTTGGCCGCGGCCTTCTCGGTGAAGAACAGCTGCACCGAGGTCAACGGCTCGCGCACCGTGGCGCCACCCGCCGGCGTGGACATCGCGAGGGTCCCGTGAGCTGCGGCGGGCTGAGCGGACGCGAGGAGAGCGACCGCCGAGACGAGGAGGAGCGCGAGGAGGCCCGAGACCACCCGGCCGCAAGTCTGGGGGAGACGACGCATCTGGATATCCTCACCCTCGCGAGACTTTTTTCAAGAGGTGACGATCTTTTTCCGCACGTGGCAAAAGTTCCGCCGGGTGCCGACACGGGTCGCCGAGGAGGCCACCCGGCCGGCAACCCGGTCGGATAGCGTCCAGGTGCCATTCCGCTCACGGAGAGTGTGGAAGTTGTGCGCGCTACGGCGCTGCGGGAGTTCGACGATCCGTTGACGGTCGAGGAGATCGGCGACCCCACTCCCGGGTCCGGGGGCAGGTGCTGGTGCGAGTCGTCGCCAGCGGGATCAACCCGCTCGACACGAAGATCCAGGTAGGAAGGGCCGCGCACGCGCGCATCCAGCTACCCGCGGTGCTCGGCCTGGACCTTGCCGGCGTCGTCGTGGCGGTCGGCGCCGACGTGACCGGCTTCGAGCCCGGAGACGAGGTGTACGGGCTGTGCGGGGGCGTCGGTGACCTGCAAGGGCTCGCTGGCGAGTACGCCGCCGTGGACGCCCGGTAGCTGGCCCACAAGCCGAGCAGCCTCTCGATGCGGGAGGCCGCCGCGTTGCCGCTGGCGGCTGTCACCTCCTGGGAGGCGCTCGTGGGTGGCGCAACGCTCGACGCCTCGTTCGCGGCGGTACGCACCTATCACGGGCACGTCGTCAGCGCGCTGGGCTGGGGCTCACACTCGCTCGCCCCGCTGTCGTTCCGTGGCGCGACCTACTCCGGGGTGGTCACTCTGCTGCCGATGCTCACCGGACGGGGCCGCGAACACCACGGCGACATCCTGCGCGAGATCGCGACGCTGGCCGACGCCGGTGCGCTGCGTCCCCGACTGGACGGGCGCTGGATCACGCTCGACACGGTCATGGACGCTTACCGGCTGGTCGCCGACGGTATGGCCGAGGGCAAGGTCGTCGTGGACGTCGCCGGCTGAGCAGAGCCGTTCGTTCACACCGAAGAGGTCGCTGGTTCGATACCAGTATCGCCCACTCTCAGTTGGTGCAAGTCAGAGGCCGCTTCCCGGGTTTGGGAGGTGGCCTTTCTGCTGTCGTACAGCAGCCAAGTACAGCAACGGCGTCAGTGGTCGAGTGAATCGCCAAGGGGCTTGAGGGCGTCTCTAGTCGCCTTGTTTGATACCTGCGTGTAGATCTCCATCGTCACGGAGAAGCGGGCGTGCCTCAGCACCTGCATGGCGACTTGGTCGTTAGGTGGCATCCCGGCGGGTGGCTGCTCTTGGGCCGTCCCTGGGTCATCTGGGTCGTCACCGGGCCGTCAAACGCTGACCAGAGACAACCACCGACGGACCATCAGCGCCCCAAGAACACCAGGCCAGCCACCATGTCGGGGCGGCTGGCCTGGTGGGCGACGGACGACGACCTGTACGTCGGATAGTGTGAGCCAGCGTCCAGGATGGTCGATCGATTGACGCTCAGGAGTGACATGGGGACCAACTGGCTTCACGCCTCGTTGCAGGACAAGCCGAAGGACTGGGTGGTTCTTCAGCTCTACGCGCGGATCGATGACGACAAGAGGCGCGGTGGGGACTACGCCGTTCTGGCGCGGTTCAACGAGAAGATGGTGAAGGAACACCACATGACGCGCGACGGCCACCAAGCGTGTGCTGCGTGTGGAGACCCTTGGCCTTGCGCCACCGTGGCAAGTGTTCTTGCGCCTGGTTGAGCGGGCCCTGGCGGTCCTTGGACTGTCAAGCCCCGGGTTTGATGGAGAGTTGGTTAGCTGGTTTTCAGGGGTGCGGTGACCGGTTGGGTCATCGCGTGTAGGGCCTCGTGTTCGGCGGGTGGGATGTGTCCGAGTTCGCCGTGTAGCCGGCGGTTGTTGTACCAGTCGATGTACTCGACGGTGGCCATCTCCAGGTCGTCGAGGCCGCGCCAGGGACCTTGGTTGCGGATGAGTTCGGCCTTGTAGAGCGAGTTGAACGCCTCGGCCATCGCGTTGTCATAGGAGTCGCCCTTGGACCCGACCGAGGCGACGGCGCCGGCCTCGGCGAGCCGTTGGGTGTAGCGGATCGCTCGATACTGGACTCCTCGGTCCGAGTGGTGGACGAGTTTACGCAGGTCAGCTCCCTGACTCTCGCGGCGCCAGATCGCCATCTTCAACGCGTCGAGAGCCAGATCCGTGTAGAGCGACGTGGAGACCTGCCAGCCGACGATCATGCGGGAGTACACGTCGAGGACGAACGCGGCGTACACCCAGCCCACACTGGTGCGCACGTAGGTCAGGTCGGCGACCCACAGGTGGTTCGGATGTTCCGCGGTGAAGTCACGTCTGACCAGGTCACCCGGGCGGCCGGTCTCAGCCGCCGGCCGAGTCGTACGCGGTGACTTGTCGCGCAGCAGCCCACGCAGCCCGGCCTGGCGCATCAGCCGCTCGACGGTGCACCGGGCCACCGGCATGCCACGCCGGCGCAGCTCGTGCCAGACCTTGCGTGCCCCGTAGACGCCGTAGTTGGCCGCGTGGATCTGCTCGATCATCACGGTCAGCTCCTCATCGCGCCGCGACCGGGCCGAGGCGGGGCGGGTCTTGGCGGCGTAGTAGGTCGACGGTGCGATCTGTGCCGGCGTGCCTTCGAGCGCCTGCAGGACCGGCTGGACACCGTGTTCGGCCTTCTGAGAGTCGACGAAGTCGACCTTCATCGCGACGGACGGTCCAACTCCGCCGCGAAGAAAGACGCCGCGGACTTCAAGATCTGATTCGCCCGGCGCAGCTCACGCACCTCCCGTTCCAAGGCGGCAAGGCGTTCCGCGTCGCTGCTGGTGGTACCCGCACGCTGGCCGGCATCGGTCTCGGCCTGCTTCAACCAGGTCCGCAACGCCTCCGGATGAACTCCGAGCTGGTCGGCGATCCGCCGGATCGCGCCGACCGCGCTGGCCGGATCCCGGCGGGCCTCGATCACCAACCGGGTCGCACGCTCACGCAACTCATCGGGGTACTTCTTCGGTGCCGGCATAGCTTGATCTTCTCCCAGGTTTCGATGTCTCCATCAAACCCGGTGCGGAACAGACCGTAGCCTTGGCCATGCCCGATGCGTGCCCGATCCAGCGGTCAACCGTGAGGGAGGGCAGAGTCATGCCTCATGATCGCACTCGGTGCGGAGGAGCAAGGTGGCCCTTGCGTACACCGTTGCTGAGGCTATGGAACAGGCCACGGCAGAGTTCGGTGTTCGGCGACACGACTGGGACCTCAGGCAATAGGAACGGGCCGGCCCACTTCCCACCGCCGCTCGACAGCAATGGCGACAGCAACCGATCCGGACGAGAACGGCCGGCAGCGATCGGGCGCGGGCAGTCGCCTGAGGTCACAGACGCGGACGGACACCCCTGGACGAGATGAACAGAGCTTGTAATCGAGATGTCAGATGGCGCCAAGATTCGCGATGCGCGGGGTGGCGGCTTGGCTGGGGGTCGCGGCAGCGGCGCTGCTCGACGGACCATGTCCTCATGGACTTGCTCACGAGCGTCGTTGTGCCGCTTGCCTCGATAGCGGTGGGTGCAGCCCTCACCTACTGGCTCAACGTGCGGGCACGCAAGGCGTCGCACGTCGAGGAACTGATCAATGATGCCATCGGGGCTGTGGCAATGGAGGAGGCAAGCCGGTCTGCAATAACAGCGGCCCAAGGCGTGGAGCACCTGCCTGACGCTGAGCGCATGGCCCTAGAATACTCGGTGATCAGGGCGGCCATCGAGAACCACAACGTCAAGAACATGCTCGCTCGGGAAGCGCTAGCCCGAGTGATGGTTATCGACCAAGGCGTCCGGCGGTACTACTACGAGCCCGAGACCATCAGCCAATGCTCAGAAGAGATCTTGGATTACCTCCTCCGCTTGCGAGGCGACCGCGGGCGAAGGCGCAGTGTTGCCCGGCTGCGGCACGAGCAGCCAACTGAGCAGCCAAACCGGCGACCATCAGCAGACGACCGCGGACCAGCGCAACACTCGACGCAGGTCCAGTGAAGTGATCTCAGCAAAGGGTTGGACGGCACTGACGCTTCGCGAGCTGCTCGTCTTCGGGGCTGGTGGAGTCTGGCCGTGGGCCGGACTGGGGAGACGCTGCTGGTGACATCGGGCATGCTGTGGGTATGACTGAGGAACTGAGAGATCGTTCCGTGCCGTCCGGCGACACGGTGTCCGCTTCGCCATCAGTGATCTCTGTGATGCTGATCGTCCCGGATGCTGACGCTGCGGTCGCCTGGTGCAAGGCTGCGCTGGGCGCGACAGAGTTGTGGAACCTTGGTGGCGTCGCCGGCCTTGAGATCAGTGGCGCGGCCTTCTTCCTCCATGAGGTCAATCCCGAGAACCTCACAGAGACCAGTCCCGGCCAGGCGGGGGT
The DNA here is from genome assembly GCF_040607895.1 of Micromonospora sp. NPDC005220. NCBI lineage: Bacteria > Bacillati > Actinomycetota > Actinomycetes > Micromonosporales > Micromonosporaceae > Micromonospora > Micromonospora sp. NPDC005220. Next base: position 37,880 of record NZ_JBEXHP010000042.1, on the reverse strand, counting down.
CACAAGCACCCGCATTGAGGTGTTCGGCGATGATCCCGACACCTTCATCGAGCGCGCCGTGGCCGCGGGCGCAATCGCCGGAGTGGGAATCGAGGATCACCACGTGCCCTGGGGGACGCACCGTCAAGGTGGCTTCACGGACCCGTTCGGTCACAAGTGGTCAGTAGGCGACAAGTCACCTCTGGGTCCGTTCCCACGCTGATTGGGCCGGCCCTTCGAATGCGACGCAGGATCGCGTACGGCGGCATGGCCTGCGGTCTGGCCCACTCTGATGCGAAGTGTCAATGCCGGAGCTGGAGTCCGGAAATGGGTCGACACGGACGCAACCGTCCAGAGCGGACGGTGCTCGGCTCGGCGTGGAGTCCTCAGTAGGGGAGCAACCAGTGCTCCAGTGCCAACTCGTAATGCGCGGATCGGCTAGACGGCGTCGTGGGCCGGCCAACTGTCGGCGTAGCTGTTGCCCAGAGCCTCTAACCTGCCTCACGTGAGTAGGTCTGAGATCTGGGCGCCAGTAGTGGCGGCAATCGGAGCTTCGCTCCTTACAACGCTGGCGACGTTTGGACTGCTGTGGGTGCAGCGGCGGTGGTCCGCTAGGGACGCCGCCCAGCAGGAGCGGATCGCGGCTTACCAGGACCTGCTGGCGCGCACGTTGACCCTCGCATTGCGAGCGGACGCCGTCCGTCAGACGATTCGCTTCCGGTCCGGCCTCGCGGAGGGTCTCAGCGTCACACTTCGTCAACGACGACCACTCGACTCGTTCGAGCTTCACGATTGGCTGAGCGAAGACTGGCGACCCGTCAGCGATGCTTGGTCACAAGTTCATGTCGTGGGGTCGCAGCAAGCTATCGACGTTGCCGATCGTCTGCTAGACGCATGCGGTGACCTCCTTGCAGCCGCCACTGCCTTTGATCAAAGCCGCAACCGCTTCACGCGGGTAGTCCGTGGTGAGGCACCGTCTGATGAGCAAGCTAAGGCCTACCAGGCTGCCTTGAGACGCATGGCCGGCGAGCGAGTAGCCCTCGCACGGCTTGCCCGTGTTGAGGCTGGCAACGAGGAGGTCGTGTTCGCGTTCGACCGGGCGACGGCCGAGTCCGAGTCCGAGACCCGGCCGTCATAGCTCCCGGCGCTTCGCTTGGCCGGGGTTCGCTCCGGCCACAGGCACCGCCGGGAACGCTGTCGACAGCAACGCCGCCGGACAGGCGCGCATCAGCGAGCTTGGAGACGGACGCAACTCCGAGCTGGCGACCGTTCCCGGACCTGGGTGGACCTGCTGCACAGAACTTACAAACGAGGGGTCCGACGGCTACGACGAACGCTGCCACCGGTCGGCGCCGGAGCGCCGAGCCAGGCTGAGAGGCGGGCGGGCCAGTCCTCGTCACCGAAGTCAGCTCCGATCAAGAGATCACGCCAGTCCTCTCGGGCCAGACGTAAGGCATTATCGAGCTTGTCGAGTCGACCCTGAGCGAGGCGCACGACCGCTGCGAACATCCGCTCCGGGTCTTGACGAGAGTCCGCGACTATTTGATCGAGACTGTGCAGCCTGTCCACGACCGCGTCGGCGTGGTGGGGGAAGTCGGCGTCGATGCGGTGTCGGAGTCGAGGAGAGATGCCCGGCATTGTTGGAGTCTATTCGGGCGCGGCCGAGCCGTTATACGCCTGGAGGTAGACCCCACGACCCGCCGCACTGGCCTAGCCGCCAAGGTGGACATTGGCAACGTCGCTCCCGAGGAGCGGCAAGATCCGGAACATGCGCGGAATGATCATGCAGAACGGTGGCAAGCCCTCGGACGTATGCCCTGTTAGGACGAGGGTGTGTGCAGCGAGAGCTAACCGTTCCTAAACCGTGTGCGTCTGATGCCGTCGGGGAACGTCTGAGGTCTGGCACCGGCAGGATTGAACTCTTACTCCTGCGGCGGGGGAGTGAGCCAGGCGAGCGGTTGTCCGGTGAGGGCGGCGTCGGCGATGCGGTGGGCGCTGGCGGTCTTCAGGGCGGCTCGTGAGCTGTCGATCCAGCGCTGCACGTTGTCGATGCCTTGATGGCGGTACTCGACGGCTTGGACGAGGCATTCCAGCTTGTCGGCGTCACGAGCGACGACAGCTTCTGGTGTCTCGCCGGCTTCGTATTCGGCGACGGCGGTGGTGATGACGTCGGCGACGGCCGGAGGACAGGCGGAGACCTGGTCGGCGGTGACGGCGGTGTTGGGTACGGCGGTGAGATAGCGCTTGGCGATGTGGGGGATGTCGGTGATTCGGGTTTCCTGTGTGTCGTGCAGGGTGCAGAGCATCGACACTCGGGCTGGGTCGGCGCCCTCCATGGCGGCGAGCATCATTCCGATGAGCGCCGTTCGGAAGGAGTGTTCAGCGATGGATTCGGGGTGCTTGACGCCGGCGAACCACCAGCCGGTGCGGGCGGCGCGTTTGAGGACGCCGGCTTCGAAGATGAAGTTCATCGCTGCGGCGGCGTCGTGGTCGTCGGTCATCTGCCCATCCCTGTGCCGGTGAATCCGTCCGCCCGCAGGCTGTAGACGATAGAGGTTAGTTCCTGCCGTGACTGCGTGGAGATCCCGCCCTGTAGGTGCGACTGCTATCCGTTACGGCGGTACCTGCCGGGGGAGGTTCCGTACCGGCGTTTGAACGCGTTGGCGAAGGCGAACTCGGAGGTGTAGCCGACCCGAGCCGCGATGACGCTCAACGGCTTGTCGGATTGGCGGAGGAGTCGGGAGGCGGTGGTCATCCGCCACCACGTCAGATAGGTCAGCGGCGGCTGGCCGAGCAGTGTGGTGAAACGGCGGGCGAACGGTGCTCGGGACAGCCCCGCTTCCGCAGCGAGTGTCGCGACGGTCCACGGCCGCGCCGGGTCGCGATGGATCGCGTGCAGTGCGACCGCGGTGGCCGGGTCCTTGAGTGCCGCCGCCCAGCCCGTGCTCACCGTCCCAGGCGGGGGGTTCTGGTCGAGCCAGGTACGCAGGATGTGCAACAGCAGGGTGTCGAGCAGCGCCGGGATGATGGCGTCGGTGCCGAGGCGGGGTCGTTGCAGCTCGGTGGCGAGCAGGTCCACGGTGGCGCGTAGCTCGGGGTGCCGCCCGAGGTGCGCCGGCAGGTGGATGAGCTCGGGCAGGTCGTCGAGCAGCGGGTGCGCGTGGATCGGGTCGAGTTGGTACGCCCCGCACAGGGTGACCGTCGCGGACGCCGCGGTGTCGGCGGGAGTGCCGACCACGTTGTCGGCGTAAGGCTGGAGCGGTAGCTCGTTCGGGTCGCAGGCGGGTGCGTCAGGTGAGGTCGATGGGCTGTCGGCGAGCGTGTGCCCTCGGCCGTGTGGCCGGAACACGATGTCCCCGGGCGCGAGCCGCATCGGGCCGATGTCCGGGGCGACGAGCCAGCACGGTCCCTCTAGGACAATCTGGAAGCCGGCCGAGCCAGGTACGGAGGCGAATTGCTGCGCCCACGGGGCGTGCCACGCGACACGCGCGGAGCGCGGCTGGCCGGTTCGCAGGGCCGTGATCACGTCGCTGAGCACGTCCACCCGCGCAGGATACCCACGGGACACGAACGAGTATGAATCGAGGACCACGGAGCATGGATCGTCTTCGGCTGCCGACCTAGGTTCGAAATATGCGAGCCATGCGAATGAACAGGTACGGTGCCGCCTCGGTCATCCGCGAGGAAGCCGTGCCGCGCCCGGCCCCGGACCGAGGTGACGTCCTCATCCAGGTCGCCGCGACCTCGTTCAACCCGTCCGATGTCGGGCTGCGGCGCGGGCTGCTGCGCGCCGTCCTCCCGTTGGAGCTCCCGTACACCCTCGGTGGGGACGTCGCCGGCACGATCGTCGAGGTCGGCGACGACGTGCACACCCTCGCCGTGGGCGACCGGGTCATCGGACGGGTCGACACGGGCGGCGCCGCGGCCGAGTTCGTCACCGCTGCGGCTGACACCCTCGTCGTGGCGCCCACCGCCGTCCCGCTCACGCACGCCGCGGCCATCCCCATCGCCGGCCTCACCGCCTGGCAGGCGGTGTACGAGCACGCGTGCATCACCTCCGGACAGCGGGTGCTGGTGAACGGGGCCGGCGGTGGAGTCGGTGGGTTCGCTGTGCAGCTTGCCAAGCACGCCGGGGCCCACGTCATCGCCACGGCCAGCACGCGCAGCGCCGACGTGGTGCGCCAGCTCGGGGCCGACGAGACGATCGACTACACGGCCGCACCCCTCGGTGACGCGCTCGACGGCCCGGTCGACGTGATCCTCAACCTCGTCGACCTCGCTGGGCGGCCCGCGGCGGCACTGATGTCGCTGGTGCGCCCCGGCGGCGTTGTCGTGTCCGCCACCGTCGCGTTGACGGCGCCGGCCGGGTCGTCGGTGACAGCGGTGAGCTTCGTGGCCCGCAACGACACAGGTCACCTTGCCTCGCTCGTCAAGCTCGTCGACGCGGGCGCCGTCCGGGTCGACATCGCCGCGTCGCGTCCGCTCGCCGATCTGGCCTCGGTGCATCTCGACGCCGAGTCCGGCCGTGTCCGGGGCAAGACGATCCTCATTCCCTGAGGACCTTCGGCCTGTGCCAGTACGCGCCGGTGCTCTGGTCGGCCGGTGGTGACGGTCCAGCTGACCAGCTACTGTTCCGGAATGTTCCGCGCCGTCGTGTTGATCGCTGCTGTGGTGCTCGCTGCCGATCAGGCCACCAAGTACTGGGCCGAGTCCGCGCTCTCCGACGGGCAGACCATCACCATTCTCGGTGAGCTGCTGCAACTGCGCCTCGTCTACAACCCGGGCGCGGCCTTCTCGATCGGCTCCGCGTACACCTGGATCTTCGCGGTGTTCGCGGCGGCGGCGGTGGTCGCGGTGACGGTGGTGGCCCGGCGGGTCACGTCGCGGGCCTGGGCGGTGGCGTTGGGCCTGGTGCTCGGCGGAGCGGCGACGCACCTGCTGGACCGGCTGTTCCGGGAGCCGGGTTTCGCGCGGGGGCACGTGGTGGACTTCATCGATTACGCCGGCTTCTTCGTCGGCAACGTCGCCGACATCGCGCTGGTGGTCGGCGTGGGCATCGTCATGCTGCTCAACGTGCGCGGCATCCCGTTGCGGGACACGGCGGGCGAGACCCGCGAGCAGGTGTCGTCAGACTCCTGAGCCGACCAGGACGACCTCCAGTCGGCGTGGGCCGTGCACCCCTTCGACCCGGTTCAGCTCGATGTCGCTGGTCGCGGACGGACCGGAGATCCAGGTCTGCGGCGCGCGGGGTTCCAGTCGGGTGAGCGCCTCCGGCAGCAGACCGACGACCTGGTCGGTGCGGACGACGCAGATGTGCCGGTCGGGTACCAGGGTGAGCGCGCGCCGCCCCTGCGCCGGGCCGGCGTCGAGGATGATGGTGCCGGTGTCGGCGACCGCGACGGCGCAGCCGGTCAGGACCGCGTCCAGGCCGTCGAGCGCGGCCGGCGACAGCGGGGGCGCGTCGCGGTGCAGCTGCCCGGCGTAGCCGGCCAGCCAGTCGGCGGGAACGTCGGTGGGGACGGCGAGCCGGTCGACCTCGCTGAGCAGCCCAGGTAGGGCGTCGATGCCGTGGTGGACGACCGCCCGGTAGTCCTCCAGGCGGTCCACCAGGGTGTCGATCAGGTCGGGGCGGTCGTCGGCCCGGCGGTACCGGCGGGGCACCTGCACCGGCGGCGGGCTGTCGGCCAGGGCCGTCCGGAGCCGCGCCAGGATCTCGTCACGTGCGCTCACTGCTTCCCCCACCATTCCCGGAAGGTCTGCGGCGCGGGTAGCGGCAGGTCACGCGACCGGGTCCACGCCGAGGCGGGCCAGGGCAGTCGCCGCAGCGTGCGGGCGCCGGTGCTTTTTTCACGGTACGCCCCGAGCGGCCCCGCGCCGGTCCGGGCCAGGCGCAGGGCGGCGGCCCAGCGCCGGGGGCTGCGCATGACCCAGGACAGGACGCGCATGGTGGCCCGTTCGGCCGGCGGATGCGGTGCCTGTTGACGGAGGTGAATCAGGATCTCCGGAATGTTGATCTTCACTGGGCACGCGTCGTAGCAGGCGCCGCAGAGGGTCGACGCGTACGGCAGCGAGGCGTTGTCGGCCACGCCGGTCAGCTGCGGCGACAGGATCGCCCCGATCGGCCCCGGGTACACCGAGCCGTACGCGTGCCCGCCGGCCCGCTCGTACACCGGGCAGACGTTGAGGCACGCGGAGCAGCGGATGCAGGACAGCGCCGGACGCCCCACCGGGTCGGCGAGCACCGCGGACCGGCCATTGTCGACGAGCACGACGTGCACGTCCTGCGGGCCGTCCCCGGGGGTGACGCCGGTCCACATCGAGGTGTACGGGTTCATCCGCTCGCCGGTCGAGGATCGCGGCAGGAGTTGCAGGAAGACCTCCAGGTCGGTGAAGGTCGGCAGCAGCTTCTCGACGCCGACGACGCTGATCAGCGTCTCCGGGAGGGTGAGGCACATCCGCCCGTTGCCCTCGGACTCGACGACCACGAGGGTGCCGGTGTCGGCGACGGCGAAGTTGGCGCCGGAGACGGCGACCCGGGCCGAGAGAAAACGTCGTCGCAGGTGCGCGCGGGCCGCCTCGGCCAGCGCGGCCGGTTCGTCGCTCAGGTCGGCCGGCGCGTCGGGCATGCGACGCTGGAAGATCTCCCGGATCTGCGCCCGGTTGTAGTGGATCGCCGGCACCAGGATGTGCGAGGGGGTGTCCTCACCGAGCTGCACGATCAACTCCGCGAGGTCGGTCTCGTACGCGGCGATCCCGGCGGCCTCCAGCGCCTCGTTGAGTTCGATCTCCTGGGTGGCCATCGACTTGACTTTCACGACCTCGTCGGCCCCGGCGGCCCGGGTCAACTCGACCACGATCCGGCACGCCTCGGCCGCGTCGCGGGCCCAGTGCACTGTGGCGCCGGCGGCGGTGGCGGACGCCTCGAACTGCTCCAGCAACTCCGGCAACCGACGTTGGACGTCCGCCTTGATCGCCGAGCCGGCGTCGCGCAGCGCCTCCCAGTCGGGTACCTCGTCGACGACCCGGGCGCGCTTCGCGCGGATGGTGCGGGTGGCCCGGTGCAGGTTGGCGCGGAGTTGCTGGTCGGCGACGGCCGGTCTGGCGGCGGTGGGGAAGGGCAGTGGCGTGCGGATCCGCCCGCTCCCGGTGGCGGGCGCGACCGGCTGGCTCATGAGCTGGCTCCGGCGAGAATCTCGGCGTAGTGCACGGCCCGTACACCCGACCGGTGCCGGTCGAGGCCGCCGCCGATGTGCGCCAGGCAGGAGTTGTCGGCCGCGGCGAGCACCCGCGCGCCGGTGTCGCGGACCCGGGCGCACTTGTCGGTGAGCATCGCGGTGGAGACGTCCGGGTTCTTCAGGGCGAACGTGCCGCCGAAACCACAGCACTCCTCGGCGTCGCCCAGCTCGACCAGCTTGATCCCGCGTACCTGGCGCAGCAGGGTCAGCGGCCGGTCACCGAGGCGCAGGATCCGCAGGCCGTGGCAGGTCGGGTGGTAGGTGACCGTCTCGGGGAACTCGGCGCCGACGTCGGTGACGCCCAGGACGTCGACGAGCAGCTCGGACAGCTCGTAGGTGCGGGCGGCCACCGAGGTGGCGGGCGGGTGCAGGCGCGGGTACTGGTCACGGATCATCGCGGTGCACGACCCGGAGGGCACGACGACGGCGTCGTAGGAGTCGAAGACGTCGACGTAGTTGCGCACCATCGGCATGGCCTCGGCCCGGTAGCCGGTGTTGGCGTGCATCTGGCCGCAACAGGTCTGGGCGGTGGGGAAGTCGACGGTGTGGCCGAGCCGCCGCAGGATGCGGGTGACCGCGATGCCGGTGCCCGGGAACGCGAGGTCGTTGACGCAGGTGATGAAGAGGGCGATCCGCATGGCGGCTCCTCGGATGGGTCGGGGTGGGTCACGCCGGGTCGCGCGGTGTTGCGGGGGTGGGAAGTTGGTCGAAGGCGGGCAGGTGGCGCTCCCGGGCGGCGCTGAGGTGGGCGCGCATCGCCTCGGTGGCGGCTGCCGCGTCGCCGGCGACGATGGCGGCGGCGATGCGCTGGTGCTCGGTGTTGGTGTCCGGTGCGCCGCCGACCGGGAAGTAGAGCCGGTGCAGGTGCAGGTGTGAGTGCAGCCGGGTGATGGTGTCCCGTAGCAGGGGGCTGCCGGACACCTCGGCGATCAGGTCGTGGAACTTCGCGTCCAGCGCGGTGAACGCGGCGTGCCGGCGATAGCCGTCGCCGGCCTCCACGTCGATGCTCGCGGCTGCCTCGACGCTGATCCGCTGCCGGGCCTCGGCGGAGGCGTGCGTGGCGGCCCGCCCGGCGGTGGCGCCCTCCAGCAGTTGGCGGACGTCGAACAGGTCGTCGAACTCGGCGCGACTCAACAGGGGCGTGGTGGTGTAACCGGAGAGCGGGCGTTTCCGGACCAGGCCGTCGGCCTCCAACCGGGCGAGTGCCTCCCGCACCGGGGTGGGGGAGACGTCCAGCTCCCGGGCCAGCGCGTCGATGTTCACCCGCTCGCCGGGCGGAAGGATGTGGTCCATGACCAGCGTCTTTATCGACTCGTAGACGTCCTCGGCGAGGGTGAGTCGACGGGCGGGACGGAGTCGACCCTCGCGCGCTTCCTGCTGGGCCATCACGTCTCCTCAGGAACCCCTTGACGGTTCCGGTGTGAGCCAGTACACACTGGCAGGGCAACATCCTATACGAAATAGGTTTGCCCGCCACGCCGTGATCATCGACGCGAGCAGCTGTCCGGCTACCGCGGCGATTCGTACCTGTGCACTGGAGGTTGGTTCGTGAGATTCATGCGCGTCGGGCCCGTGGGGCGGGAACGCCCCGTGCTGTACGTCGACGGCCGGCACGTCGACCTCTCGTCGCTCACCGTCGACATCGACGGCGAGTTCCTCGCCGGCGACGGCGTCCAGCGGGTCCGCGAGGCCACCGACCTGCCCGAGATCGACGTCACCGGTCAGCGGGTCGGCGCACCGATCGCCCGGCCCGGGGTGGTGCTCTGCGTGGGGCAGAACTACGCCGCGCACGCCGCCGAGTCGGGTGCCGCCCCACCGACCGACCCGATCATCTTCTACAAGGCGCCGAACACGGTCGTCGGCCCGTACGACGAGGTTCTGATCCCGCGCGGATCGACGAAGACCGACTGGGAGGTCGAGTTGGCGGTGGTGATCGGCCGACGGGCCCGCTATCTCGCCTCGCCGGCCGACGCCCTCGCGCACATCGCCGGGTACGTGCTCTCCAACGACGTCTCCGAGCGGGATTTCCAGCTCGCCGTCTCCGGCGGGCAGTGGTCGAAGGGCAAGTCCTGCGAGACGTTCCAACCGCTCGGCCCGTGGCTGGTCACCGCCGACGAGGTCGGCGATCCGCAGGCGTTGCGGTTGCGGTCCTGGGTCAACGGCGAGCCCCGCCAGGACTCCAGCACCAAGGACATGATCTTCGACGTGGCGTACCTGGTCTGGCACCTGTCCCAGTACACCGTCCTGGAGCCGGGCGACGTCATCAACACCGGCACCCCGCAGGGGGTGGCGCTCTCCGGCCGGTTCCCGTACCTGGCCGCCGGCGACGTCATGGAGGTCGAGATCGACGGCCTCGGCCGGCAACGCAACGTGCTCCGGGACGCCTGATGCGGTGTGACGGTCTCGTGGCGGTGGTGACCGGAGGTGGGTCGGGCATCGGGCTGGCCTGCACCCGGGCGTTCCTCGCCGCCGGCGCCCGGGTGGGTGTCCTGGACCTGGAGCTGTCCGGTCTGCCGGAGGAACCCGGCGTCCTCGGCGTCCGGGCGGACGTGGCCGACCGGTCCTCCCTCAGCGCGGCCGTCGCCTCGGTCGCGGCGGCGTTCGGCGGCATCGACATCCTGGTGAACAACGCCGCCATCTCGGCCGTGGGCACGGTGGAGGAGAACGACGACGAGCAGTGGAGCCGGGTGCTCGACGTCAACGTCTCCGGCGTGGCCCGAACCAGCGCCGTCGCCCTGCCGTACCTGCGCCGCTCGTCGGCCGCGGCGATCGTCAACATCTCCTCCATCGCGGCGACCACCGGTCTGCCCAAACGCGCCCTGTACTCGGCGTCGAAGGGTGCCGTGCACGCCCTCACCCTCGCCATGGCCGCCGACCTGGTGACGGAGGGCGTCCGGGTCAACTGCGTCGCCCCCGGCACCGTCGACACGCCCTGGGTGGCCCGCCTGCTCGCCGGCGCGGCCGACCCGACCGCCGAGAAGCGGCAGCTGGCCGCCCGGCAGCCGACCGGCCGCCTGGTGACCGCCGACGAGGTGGCCGCCGCCGTCGTCTACCTCGCGTCGCCCGCGACCGGCTCGGTGACCGGCTCGTCGTTGCCGGTGGACGGAGGCATGTCCGGCCTGCGATTGCCTGCCCAGCGCTGATCGTGGCGATGCGTGTCAGGCAGCGCGGCGGGCGCGGCGGCGTGCTCGGATGAAGGCGACGTCGCCGCGCACACGGTCACCCCACCAGGACCACGGAACGCTTGTCACGTACCGGCCGATCGACGCGAAGACCGGCGCGGCGTCGGCGTCGCGGCCAGTGCGCGCCAGCCCGTACGCCAAGAAGTTCGCGTCGTTGAGCCAGTCGGCGTGCCGGGTGGCTGGCTGGTGAAACCACAGGGACAACGCGTTGTCAAGATCGGATTGCATGATCGGATCCTGCCGCCAACGCTGGCCCATCTCGTCGGCGGTGCTTCCCGGCGACTCGCGATCCTGCTCCCACAGCGCCCACTCGGCGGCCGCCCACACGGGCAGCACGTGCAACGGCGAGCCTGCGGGCGCTGCGGCGGCGACCGACCTGGCGAAGTCGAACATCGCCTCGTGCGAGCCGCCCCACTTCCTGCAGTGGTAGGTCAACTTGAGGGTGTGGCCTCGCCGATGCCAGGGATCCAGCCGGGTCAGCTCACGCCACGTCTCCTCGACGTCCTCCGTCGACGCGCTCTGGTCGATCAGGAGCTTCAACTGGTTCGCCCACGGCGTGGGGTCCTCGGGTGCCAGCCGCATGGCCAGGTCGTTCACCTCTGCGGCCAGTTGCTGTAGGCGGCGGAACTCAGCCCACTGCTCTGGACGGACGGCAGCGGCCCAGCCCCCGCCGCGTACCTCCCAGGCTCGTGCCATCAGGGAATGGGCACGGACGAGCTGAGCGTCCGGACAGGTGGGCGAGCGTGCCGCCCACTGGTCGGTCCAAGCGGCCTCCGTGTCGACCCGGCCGGTCGTACGGTCGACTCGGGATCCCAGCCCACCAGCTGTCGATTCGGCCAGCACGCGGACGTACCGCGCCCGGCGGTCGTAGTCACCCCGGGTGGCAGCCATGGCCTTGCGGGCCGGCTCGATGTCAGAGCCGTACCGCGCCTGCGTGCATGCCTCGCGCAGCACGGTGTCGTCCTGAGCCCGGTTGGTATCGATCTGGCGGGTGAGTAGCCGCCACACGGTCGAGATCACAACCGAAGAGGGTAGGCGTCGTTCGCGCGTGTGTCCGGCCCGAACCTGGTCCGGCGTGAGCCTGTCTCGCGGCCATGTCGCGTGCCCGCCGAGCCGGGGATGAGGGCAGCGGAGGAGATCAGGGGGGCGCTGGGTCACGGTCGCGTAATGAGAGTCGGGTCTGGCCTGCGGCTGCCGAACGCCAGATCGGGTGCGTGACATGATTGCGCCATGGGGAAACAGCAGGACGTCGGCGCGGCCGACCGTCACAGCGGGTCCGGCACCACCGCCCACCGTCCGATCGGTGGCAACGCTGACGCTCGGCTCGCGCTCGCCCAGGACCCCACAACGCCACAAATGACCCTTATCGACCTGGCGTCCGACCCGTCGGTACTGGTCCGCAAGGCGGTCGCCGCTCGGGCCGACGCACCCGCGCAGGCCCTCCGACCGCTCACTCGCGACCCTGATCGTCAGGTCCGCGAGGCCGTGGCGAGGAACCCCTCCACCTCGATCGCCAACCTCATGCGCCTGGTCAAGGACGCCGACCGGTGGGTCCGTTGGGCGGTCGCCGGCAATCCGGCCTGTGACGAGTCGATCCGCCGGGTCATGTCGGAGACCTCGGACAAGGAGCTTCGCGGTCTCCTCGCGGAGAGTCCTGAGCTGGAGCCGGAGCTGGCCGCCAGGCTGATCGACGACGTCTCACCCGAGGTACGGGAACGACTCGCCACGCACACCCACGACCCCGACGTGATCACCGCCCTGCTGGCCGATCGCACCGCACGCGTACGCAAGGGGGTTGCCCGCAACCCGCGGACCACCGCCGAGCAGCGCAGCGCGCTCGCCGCGGACCCGGTGGTCGACGTCCGTGCCGCGCTGGTGCGTGCCGTCGAGCTCAGCGACGCGGACCTGGCCCGCCTGGTCGACGACCGCGCGGTGCAGGTCCGCCTGGCGATGGCGACGTCCGAGTTCGTTCCGCAGCACATCCGGCAGACGCTCGCTCGCGATGCCGACGAGATGGTGGCCAGCGCGGCACGGGACTACCGCCCGGGGTCAGGCAACGCCTCCGCCGTGCGGGCGCCCCGCATCGCGCACCGGCCCTCCGCCGCCGGCGCGAGCCGATCAGGTGGCGGCACCGCCCGGTAGCGCCGGGGGCTTTCCCGTCACCACCGCGCATGATCGGGTGATGAAAAGTAGGCTCCACGACCCTGCCTGACCTACTTCTCATCACCTGATCATGCGCTGAACCGGCACGTCCAGGGCTCGCGAGCACAAGACACCGGCACGGCGGCAGGGGCCGCCGTGATGAGTTGTCGGGTCCGCGCCCGTCATACCTACGACAGGACATGACGAGGCGGAAGGATGACGTGATGAGTGCGGACACGCGGCTTCAGGAGCTGGGCGTGAGTGGTCTGGGCGAGGTCGACGAGCCGGCGTTCTCGGGGCTGGCGCAGCGGCACCGGCGGGAGCTGCACGTGCACTGCTACCGCATGCTCGGGTCGTTCGAGGACGCCGAGGACACCGTGCAGGAGACGTTCCTGCGGGCCTGGCGGCGGCGGGAGACCTTCGAGGGGCGGTCGACGTTCCGGGCCTGGCTGTACCGCATCGCCACCAACGCCTGCCTGGACCTGCTCGCCAAGCGCCGCCCGGAGCCGGCGACCGGCGGCGAGGTGCTGTGGTTGCAGCCCTACCCGGACCGGTTGCTCGACGAGCTGCCCGCGGGCGATGCCGACGAGCCGGAGGCCGTCGCCGTCGCGCGGGAGACGATCGAGCTGGCGTACCTGGTCGCGGTCCAGCACCTCGCGCCGCGTGCGCGGGCCGTGCTGATCCTGCGGGACGTGCTCGGCTGGCCGGCGAAGGACGTCGCGGAGCTGCTCGGGGACTCGGTCAACTCGGTGAACAGCGCCCTGCAGCGGGCGCGCGCCGGCATGCGGGAGCACCTGCCCGCCGAGCGGCAGGACTGGACCGGCGGTGAGGAGGACGCCGGGACGCGCGAGCTGGTGCGCCGCTTCACCGAGGCCAGCGTGGCCACGAACGTCGACGTGCTCGCTGCCATGCTGCGGGAGGACGTCCGCTACTCGATGCCGCCCACGCCGGGCCTGTACGTCGGCCGCGACGCGGTGCTGAACAGCTGGGTCGAGGACGGCTTCGAGGGCATGACGGGCCTGCGCGCGGTCCCCACCTCGGTGAACCGGCAGCCCGCCATCGCCTTCTACCACTGGCGGGAGCAGGAGGGCGCGTACCTGCCGCTGACGATCGACGTCCTGCGCATCACCGGCGGCGCCATCACCGAGTTGGTCACCTTCCACGATGACCAGTTCCCCCGGCTCGGGCTGCCGACGCGTCTGCCGGCGGACGACACGGAGTAGTCCCGGTGTGGACGCTCACGCTGCCCGGCGGCACGCGTGCCGAGGTCGTCGCGGCGGAGTGGCACGACGCGTTCGCCGGCACCGGCTTGATTGCCACACTCGCGGCAATGGTGGCCACCACTCTCGCCGCCACGCTGGCCCGGGCCGCCGGCGTCGACTTCGAGATCCCCGATGGTGGGGAGACGATCCCGTTGTCCGGGATCGCCGTGGTGACCGGCTTCTTCTCGGTCGTGGGCGTCGTCATCGCCGTGGCTCTGCTCCGATGGAGTGCTCGGCCCGCCGACCGGTTCGTGTGGACGGCGGTAGCCCTGACCGCGATGTCGCTGGTCCCGCCCCTCATCTCCGGGGCGAACGCGGCCACCATCATCGCCCTGCTCGGGCTGCACCTCGTCGCCGCGGCGGTGGTGGTCCCCGTCCTGGCGCGGAGCCTCCGCACCCGGATCCTCCGCCCCGCGCCGTCGGCGACCCCTCGGGTCGGCGCAGCGTCCGACTCGTCGGCCTAACATCCCGATGTCGCGAAGTAGCGGACCACCCCAACGGCTCCTGCGTGGAGCACGAAGCCCCCCTCCGGGCCGGTCAGAACGAAAGGCACCCCCGTGAAGATCGTCGCAGCAGACGTCATCGTGTCCAGCCCCGACCGGAACTTCGTCACCCTCAAGATCACCACTGATGAGGGCATCACCGGTCTGGGCGACGCCACGCTCAACGGCCGTGAGCTCTCCGTCGCCTCCTACCTGCGCGACCACGTCGCCCCGCTGCTGATGGGGCGGGACGCGCACCGGATCGAGGACACCTGGCAGTTTTTGTACCGGTCGGCGTACTGGCGGCGCGGTCCGGTCACCATGGCGGCCATCGCGGCGGTGGACGTCGCGCTGTGGGACATCAAGGCCAAGGCCGCCGGTATGCCGCTGTACCAGCTGCTGGGCGGCGCGTCCCGGGCCGGGATCATGGCGTACGGGCACGCGTCCGGGCGGGACATCCCCGAGCTGTTCGACTCGATCCGCCGCCACCTCGACGAGGGCTTCCGGTCCATCCGGGTGCAGACCTCGGTGCCCGGCATCAACGCGGTCTACGGCGTGGCCGCGCAGCCCAGCGCCACCGGCCAGCGCTACGACTACGAACCCGCGCAGCGCACCCCGCTGCCCGCCGAGGAGGACTGGGACACCCGCGCGTACCTGCGCCACCTACCGTCGGTCTTCGAGGCGGTGCGCGGCGAGTTCGGCCCGGAGTTGCCGCTGCTGCACGACGGGCACCACCGGATGACCCCGATCCAGGCCGCCAAGCTCGGCAAGGCCCTCGAACCGTACGACCTGTTCTGGCTGGAGGACTGCACCCCGGCGGAGAACCAGGAGGCGCTGCGGCTGGTCCGCCAGCACACCACCACCCCGCTGGCCATCGGGGAGGTCTTCAACACGGTCTGGGACTACCAGACCCTGATCCGCGAGCAGCTGATCGACTACGTGCGGTCCGCGGTCACCCACACCGGCGGCATCACCGCCATGCGCAAGCTGCTCGACTTCGCCGCCCAGTACCAGATCAAGTCCGGCATCCACGGCCCCACCGACATCTCCCCGGTGGGTATGGCCGCGGCGCTGCACCTGGACCTGGCCATTCACAACTTCGGGATCCAGGAGTACATGAAGCACACCCCGCTGGCCAACGAGGTGTTCCGGCAGTCGTTCACCTTCACCGACGGCTACCTGCACCCCGGCGACCAACCGGGGCTCGGGGTGGAACTCGACGAGGAGGCGGCGGCCCGGTTCCCGTACGAGCCGGCGTACCTGCCGTTCAACCGGCTCAAGGACGGCACGGTCCATGACTGGTGAGCGGCGCGGCACGCTGGACCGCCCATCCACCGCCGCTTCGAGGGCATGTTAGGTTAGGCAACCCTAATCGTAAGTGGAGTCTGTCGCCGTGCCCTCATCGATCCGAGCATGACAGTCGTCGAGACCACCGGTGGCGTGGTGCTCCGTCGCGCGCTGCGTCGACAGCGCGCCCGGGTGGCCGCGGGCACCGCGCTGCTCTGCACCCACCAGGCCACCGAAGCCCTCGTCCCGGTGGCCATCGGCGTGGTCATCGACCGCGCGGTGGCCACCGGGGACGTCCGCGCCCTGCTGCTCTCGCTGGCCGGCCTGGCCGCCCTGTTCACCGTGCTCGCCTTCGCCTACCGGGCCGGCGCGCGACTCGCGTTCGCCGCCGTCGAACACGAGGCGCACGCCACCCGGGTCGAGATCGTCCGCAGCGCCCTCGACCCGCGCGGACGCCGGTCGGGCATGCGGGACGGCGAACTGCTGTCCGTGACGGCCTCCGACGCCGAGCTGTCCGCGCTCGTCGTGCGGGTCGCCGGACTCACCGCCGCCGCGCTCACCGCCATCGTGGTCGCGGCCGTCGCGTTGCTCGTCGTCGACGTCCCGCTCGGCCTCGGGGTGCTCATCGGCGTACCCCTGCTTGTCGTCGCCCTCCAGCGGATGGCGCCGCTGCTCACCCGGCGCAGCACGTCGCAGCAGGAGGCGCTCGCCGCCACCACCGCCCTCGCCGTCGACCTCGTCACCGGCCTGCGTGTGCTGCGCGGGATCGGCGCGCAGGACCACGCCGCCCGCCGGTACGCGGGCGCCAGCCGCCACGCGCTCGACGTCACCCTGCGCGCGGCCACCACCAAGGGCCTGCACCTCGGGCTCACCACCACTGTCAACGGCCTCTTCCTCGCGACGGTCGCCGGAGTCGCGGGCTGGCTCGCGCTACAGGGCCGACTCACCGTCGGCGAGCTGGTCGCCGTGGTCGGGCTGGCCCAGTTCATCGCCGAGCCGGTGCAGACGCTCGGGTACTGCGTCCAGTTGTTCGCCATGGCCCGTGCCTCCGCGGGGCGGGTCGCCCGGGTCCTCGGCGCCGCGCCGGTCGTCCAACCGGGTGACGCCGGACCGCCCGCCCCGAGCCCGTCCCGGCTCGCCCTCGACGCGATCTCGTACGCGGGCCTCGACGACGTCAGCCTGCGCGTCCACGCCGGTGAGATCCTGGGCGTGCTCGCCTACCAGCCGAGCGACGCCGAGGCGCTGGTCGCGTTGCTGGCCGGCCGGGTGCCCCGGGCGGACCACCGGGGGACGCTCCGCGTCGACGGCGTGCCCGCCGACGAGCTGCACATCGACGCCGCGCGCGCCGTGGTCCTGGTCGAGCAGCACGACGTGGCGCTGTTCGAGGGCACGCTGCGCGCCAACCTCAGCGCCGGCGCCACCGTCGACGACGAGGTCCTGCGGGCCGCCGTACGGGCTGCCGCGGCCGAGGACGTGCTCGCCGCGCACCCGCACGGGTTGGACCGCCAGCTCACCGAACGCGGGGCGAACCTCTCCGGTGGGCAGCGGCAGCGGATCGGGCTGGCGAGGGCGCTCGTCGCCGACCCGCCGGTGCTGGTGCTGCACAACCCCACCACGGCGGTCGACGCGGTGACCGAGGGGCTGCTCGCCGCGAGGCTGGCCGAGGCTCGCGGGTCGGGCACCCGCGGCACTGTCCTGATCACCACCAGCCCGGCGCTGCTACGGATCACCGACCGGGTCGCCGTGCTCGACCAGGGACGGGTCGTCGCCGAAGGTCCGCACGAGCGGTTGCTCGCCAGCGACGCCCGCTACCGGGAGGAGACCCTGCGATGACCTCCGAGCCGATCACCCGGCAGCTGCTGCCCACCGCCACCGGCCGGCAGACCTGGGCCGCCCTCCGCACCGAGCTGGCCCACCTGCCGGGGCTCAGCGCCGTCGCCGGCACGTTGCTGATCGCCGCCGCCGCGACCGGGCTCGTCGCCCCCTGGGTGCTCGGCCGCCTCGTCGACGACGTCATCGCCGGGACCGACACGCCTCAGGTGGTGGCCTGGGCCGGCGTGATCGCGGGCGCGGCCGTGCTCGCCGGACTCCTCACCGCGGCCGGAGCCGCGGTCGCCGCGCGCCTCGGCGAGACCGTGCTGGCCCGACTCCGGGAGCGGGTCCTCGACCGCGCCCTGCACCTGCCGTCGGCCACCCTTGAGCGGGCCGGGACCGGGGACCTGGTGGCCCGAGCCGGCGACGACGTGGCGGTGGTGACGAATGTGATCGCCACCAGCGGTCCCGCCTTCCTCGGCGCGCTGCTGTCGGTCGTGCTGACCGCGGCCGGGCTCTTCGCCCTCGACTGGCGGCTCGGCATCGCCGGGTTGGTCGCCGCCCCGGCGTACGCGCTGGCGCTGCGCTGGTACCTCAAGCGTTCGGTGCCGTACTACGCCCGCGAGCGGGTGGCGACGGGCGAGCGCGCGCAGGCGACGGCCGAGGCCCTGCGGGGCGCGGCGACCGTGCGCGCCTACCGGATGGAGGACGCCCACGTCGCGCGGATCGCGGATCGCTCCGGCGTCGCCCGCGACCTGTCGCTGGAGATCTTCGGTCTCTACACCCGCTTCGGGCTGCGCATCAACCGCTCGGAGTTCGTGGGTCTCGCCGCCGTGCTGCTCGCCGGCTTCCTGCTGGTCCGCGGCGACCTGGCCACCGTCGGCGCCGCCACCACGGCCGCGCTCTACTTCCACCGCCTGTTCAACCCCATCGGCCTGCTGCTGTTCGAGTCGGACTCGGTGTTGCAGGCCGGGGCCAGCCTCGCTCGCCTCGTCGGGGTCACCACGCTGCCGGACACCGTGGCTTCCGCCGGCGCCGAGCCCACCCGCGACGACCGGGCGGCGGCACTGGAGGTGACCGTCGCGCAGCACCGCTACGACGACGGGCCGGTCGTGCTGCGGGACATCGCCCTACGGCTCGCACCCGGGGAACGCGTCGCCCTCGTCGGCGCGAGCGGCGCGGGCAAGAGCACCCTCGCCGGCATCATCGCCGGCATCATCGCGCCCACCCACGGTGCGGTGACCCTGCGCGGCCTGCCGCTGGCACAGCTCGACGAGCACCGCCTCCGTCGTGAGATCGCGCTGATCAGCCAGGAGGTGCACGTCTTCGCCGGGCCGCTCGCCGACGACCTGCGCCTCGCCGACCCGGACGCCACCGATGCCGAGATCGCCACCGCGCTCGACCTGGTCGGCGCCACCGAGTGGGTGCGGACCCTGCCGGACGGCCTCGCCACCGCGGTGGGGGAGGGTGGACGGCAGCTCACCTCGGCCCAGGCCCAGCAGCTCGCGCTGGCCCGCCTCGTCCTCGCCGATCCCGCCGTCGCGGTCCTCGACGAGGCCACCGCCGAGGCGGGCAGCGCCGGCGCGCGCGACCTCGACCGCGCCGCCGTGGCGGCCACCGAGGGCCGTACCACACTGATCGTCGCCCACCGCCTGAGCCAGGCGGCCACCGCGGACCGCATCGTCGTCCTCGATCAGGGGCGCGTCGCCGAGCACGGCACGCACGCCGAGCTGCTCAGGGCCGGGGGCGGGTACAGCCAGCTGTGGCGCTCCTGGAGCATGCCCGACCCGGTCGTGCCGAGGGAACGCGAGAGCGCGGACCAGCCCGTCCCGAGCTGAGCGGCCCCGGTTCCCGTCACCTCGGACATCCGCGAGATCAGTCGAACGGGGATGCCCGGGAACTTTTCCACCCCGGCCGGCGACCACCAGAGTGCGCGGCCGACCGGCGGCGTTGCGACGACGGCATCTCGGTTTGAAGGAGCGCCCGGTGGCACACAGGACGGTGGTCTGTGCGGAACGGCGTCGCTGACGACGACCAGGTGACCCGGTGGGCGCGGCAGGCGGGCCAGGGTGACCGGCAGGCCGCCACAGCGTTCATCCGGGCACTACAGGACCAGGTCTGGCGGTTCCTGTCGCACCTGGCCGGGCCGGGGGAGGCCGACGACCTGACCCAGGAGACGTTCCTGCGGGCACTTCGCAACCTGCCCGGCTTCGCCGGCCGCTCGTCGGCCCGTACCTGGGTGTTCACCATCGCCCGGCGCGTCGCCGTGGATCACGTCCGGACGGCGGTGGTCCGACCCAGGGTGGCCTCGGTGCCGGACTGGCAGGCGGCGGCCGAGGACGCTGGCGCGATCACCGGCGGCGCCGACGAGGGCGTGACCCTGCACCAGCTGATCGCCGGCCTGACCCGGGAGCGTCGCGAGGCGTTCGTCGCCACCCAGGTGCTGGGCCTGTCCTACGCCGAGGCGGCGGACGTCTGCCAGTGCCCCGTCGGCACCATCCGGTCCCGGGTCGCCAGGGCGCGCGAGGATCTGGTCGCCGCCTGGCAGGCCGACACCGGCCCGAGCCACGAGCGACGAACCGGCTGAGGGTGGGTACTGCCATACCGCCCAGCGCCTCACTCCCCGGGTACGGTCAGCACCACCGGTCGACGACCGGTGGTGCTGACGTGGTGTGGGCGTACCGGGCGGGCTAACCCAGGCGGGCCTCGATCGCCTCGATGATGCGCGGCCGCAGCTCGGCGGCGCGGATGACGGCGTCCACCGAGCCGACCTCGACGGCGCGGTGGATGTTGTGCACCCGGTCGAACTCCGCGGCCACCTCGCTGAGTTTTTCCGCGCGCACCGACGAGCGCAGCTCGTCGAGCTCCGCGGTCAGCGCGGCGCGGTCGGTGCCGGTCGCGGCGGCGGTGCGCGCCTCCAGGTCCCGCACCCGCGGGTCGGCCGCGGTACGGGCGTTGACGTCGGCGGAGAACACCACAGCGGCGGCGGGTGCGCCACCGAGCACCGAGGCGAACGAGCCCTCCAACGCCAGCACCGTCATGTTCGGGTTCAGCGCCTTCGAGAACACCACGAACGCACCACCGTGGTAGCGCGAGATCACGCAGAAGACGATCGGCCCGCGGAAGTTCACAATCGCCCGGCCGATCTCGGCGCCGTACTCCAGTTGCAGCTTGCGCATCGACTCCGGTGAGCCGTCGAAACCGGACAGGTTCGCCAGGACCACGAGCGGCCGGTTGCCGCTGGCCGCGTTGATCGCCCGCGCGGCCTTCTTCGACGAGCGGGGGAAGAGCGTGCCCGCCGTGTAGGTGTCCGGACCGTCGGTGGGCGGGAAGCCGTGCCGTGGCACCGACCGGGACTCGATGCCGAGCAGGCAGACCGGGATGCCGCCGAGGTGGATGTCCTGCACGACAGCGGTATCCGCGTCCGCCATGCCGGCCCAGCGCTCCAGCACCGGGTGGTCCTGGTCGGCGAGGGCCCGCATCACCGTACGAATGTCGAACGGCTTCTTGCGGTCCGGGTTGGACTCGGCGGAGAAGATCTCCCCGACGGTGGCGAAGGCGCTGCCCGCCACGTCGTGCGGGAAGTCGGAGATGTCCCGGTCGGCCGGGTCGGTGGTGACCGCCCGTCGGGGGGCGTCCTCGCCGGGCGCGACGTACGTGTGGTCGTAGTGGGCCATCACCACGTCGCGGGCGGCGGTCAGGTTCGGCGCCCAGTACTGCGCCTGCCCGTTCGGCCCCATCACCCGGTCGTAGCCGCCGATGCCGAAGTTGTCCTCGGCCGACACGCCACCGGAGAAGTCGAGCGACTGCTTGCCGGTGAGCACCATCGCCGAGTCCGGCGTCATCACCAGGATGCCCTTGGTGTGCATGAGCATCGTCGCCTCGGCGTTCCAGTACGGCTGCGCGCCGACGTTGATGCCCGCGACGACGATGTTGATCTCACCGCCGGCCTGGGTGAACTCGACGATCCGCTTGAGCGCCGCAGCCACCCAGTCCATGTTCTCCGTGCCGGAGGTCATCGAGATCCGGGCCCCGGCGGACAGTGCCCACCACTCCAGCGGCACCTGCATCCGCTCGGCCAGGTCCAGTGCGGCGATCACGCGCCGGCACTCCGGCTCCGACAGGGCGCCCAGCGACTTCGTCGGGTCGCCGAGCAGCACCACCCGGGTGACACCCTGCGGGTAGCGCTCGGTCGGTGTGGTCACCACCCCGGCGACGATGGCGGCGCTGTTGCGCCCCTTCGGCCGGTCCACCGGAACCAACCTGTGGTCGTCGTCGAGGTCGTACTCGACGAAGTCACCGAGCCGGCCGGTCAACTCGTACGGGTACACGGTGTTGCGGCTGCTGGCCCGCAGCACCTTGAGTCGGTACTCGTCCAGCGGCTCGATCGGCTCGACCGGCGGCTCGCTGATGACCAGCTCAGCATTGCCCGCGGCGTCGAACGTGATCCGTACGGCGATCTTGGTCAGCTCGCCGGTCCGGCGGTCGCGCTGCCGCGCGATGAACAGGATCTCCTCCAGCCCGGCCCCCGCCGTCGTCGGGCGTACCCGCCCGGCGACCATCGCCATCTCCTCGCGGGTCAGCTCGCTCGGCGGCCAGACGTAGACCACGATCCGGTTGGTGTTGAAGCGCGTCTTGGACGGTCGTACCGCCTGGGCGCGGCGGATCGAGTCGAGGCAGGCGGCGATGACGCCCTCGGTCGTCGGCAGCGCGACCAGCCGGCCGTCCTGCTCCCGAAGCTCGGTCAGGTCGCGCACCTGCGCGAACGCGACGAGCCGCTCGTCGGAGCGGTTCTCCCGCGCGACGCACTGGAAGAGGTAGATCTCCTCGTCCGACGACGGCAACCGGGTCAGGTCGAACTTGTGCAGCCGGTCCAACTGCATCCGCTGCGCGATGTACGGGTGCAGGCCGCGGATCAGCCGGTCCTCGGTCAGCCCCGCGTCGGACGAGCGGAACGTGAAGTGGTGGTGCATCACCGCCCCGCGCCGGCCCGCCACGGTGGTGGTCACCCGACGGACCTGCGGCGGCACCGGGTGTGCCGCGATGACGTCGGCCAGGGCGGCCGCCATCGTGTCGAAGTCCTCCGGCTGGTTCTCCCAACCGAGGTAGATGTCGGCGTCCACGGAGCTTTCGCCGTCGGCCAGCTCGGCCAGGCCGCGCAGTGCGCCGCCCAGCGCGTCGAAGCGCACCGCGGCGGAGACCACAGTCGAGTCGGCGCGCTCGGCGACCACGAACGTGCAGCCCGCCACCGTGTTGGTGCGCACGCTGGTGAGCGCCCTGTTGCCGTAGTACCGCCGGGTCAGCACCTCCAGCATCACCGCGCTGTCCAGGTGGTCACGGACGAGTCGCCGACCGAGCAGCCGGACCAGTGGCTCGGTGCTGCGTACCATCTCGGCGATCCGCTCGGCGCGGTCCGCCGCGTCCGGGTGCGCGTCCAGGTGCCGCAGGTGCGCGCGGACGTCGGCGTAGACGCGGGCGCGGTTGAGCCGCAGCAGCGGCTGGGCGAACCAGGCGAACACCACGCCGCGGGCGAGGTCGGCGACCACGGGGAAACGGACCTGGGTCGCGGCGATCAACCGCTCCAGGGCGAGACCGGCCGGCTCACGCAGCGACTCGTCCGGTGGGGTCTCTTGCAGCCAGGCGCGCAGCAGCGCCGCGATGACCTGCGCGTCCGCGGACGCCCGCTGCTGGGCGAGGAAGATCCGGAAGACGGCGGCTTCGAGGGCGGGGGTGCGGTCCAGGTCGGTGACGCCGTACCGGCCGAGCGCCTTGCCGAGCCTGGTCTGGAAGGCGTGCGGCAGCCCGGCCCGCTCGACGTCGAGGCTCTGCAGGTAGGTGTGGAAGTACTCCCGGGCGCTGTGGACGTGCGCGGCGCCGCCGTCCTCGCCGGTCGGCCGGTTGCGGCTCAGCTCGGCGAGATCGGCGAAGACCTCGATGAGGTCGAGTTCGGCGGCGAGCGGCCGCTGACCCGCCGCGGTGGCCGCCTGCCGCGCGGCCAGGTAGTCGTCGAGGACCCGACTGTCGTCGTGCGGGTCGACGTCGAAGCCGAGCAGCAGACCGCGCAGGTCCTCCTGACCGCGCCGGCTGCGCTCGTCCGCCGGGATGTCCGCGGCGGCGCTGGGCAGGTCCAGTTCGACGGTTTCGGCGCTCGGGTCGGCCGCGGTCTCCTCGGCGTCGTCAGCGAGCGGCTCCAGGCGCAGCAGCGGCGCACCCGCCTCCACCTGGCTGCCCACCGAGACGGCGCACTCCTTCAGTCGCGCCTTGAACGGGGCCCGCAGCACCGTCTCCATCTTCATCGCTTCCAGCACCAGCACCGGCGCACCCGCCTCGACCTCGGCGCCGACCTCCAGCGGGGTGGCGACGACCAGCGCGGGCATCGGGGAACGCAGCACGCCGCCCTCGTCCCGGCTGACCCGGTGCGTGACACCGTCCACCTCGACCAGGTGGGTCGGCCCGTACGTGCCGGTGAGCAGGCGGTAGCGGATGCCGTTGACGACGATCTGCCCGGTGTGCCGGTCGAAGCGGTCGAGTTCGACGTCGGCGGTGCGCACGACCGACCCGGTCTCGATGCCGACCCGGAAGCGGTGCGCGCCGACGCGCGCCACCCGGGTGCGGTAATCGACGCCGCGCAGTTTGAGGTCCAACGGTCGGCCGCTGGCGTGCTGCACCTGCGGACGTCCGCCGGCTGCCGTCGACAGCAGCCGTTGCCGCTCGACGCGCTCCTCCTCCTCGTACGCCTCGATGGCGGCGGCCGCCAGGGCGACAGCGGAGTGGCGGTGCGTGACGAGCCGGCCCTCGCCGCGGACGCGGTCGATCCAGCCGGTGTCGGCGCTGGCGTCGATCACCTCGGGCTGGTCGAGCAGGTCGAGCACGAAGCTCTTGTTCGTCGCCCCACCCTCGATGATCACCGTGGTGTTCGCCATCGCCCGGCGCAGCCTGCCGAGCGCCTCGTCCCGGTCGCGGCCGTACGCGATGATCTTCGCGATCATCGAGTCGAAGTCGGCCGGGATGGTGTCGCCCTCGCTGACGCCGGTGTCCACCCGGATGCCGGGGCCGCTGGGCAGGTCCAGCCGGGCGATGCGGCCGGGCGACGGCGCGAAGTCGCGGTCGGGGTCCTCGGCGTTGAGGCGCGCCTCGATGGCGTGCCCCCGCTCGGCCGGCGGCGCACCTTCGAGCCGCCCGCCGGAGGCGACGTGCAGCTGGGCCTTGACCAGGTCGAACCCGGTGGTCAGCTCGGTGATCGGGTGCTCGACCTGGAGGCGGGTGTTCACCTCGAGGAACGCGAACAACCGGTCACCCGGGTGGTAGAGGAACTCGACGGTCGCCGCGCCGCGGTAGCCGACCGCCACGGCCAGCCGCTCGGCCGACGTCTTCAGCTCGGCGGCCTGCGCCGGGTCGAGCACCGGCGACGCCGACTCCTCGATGACCTTCTGGTTGCGTCGTTGCACCGAGCAGTCGCGGACGCCGAGCGCCCACGCGGTGCCCTGCCCGTCGGCGATCACCTGGACCTCGACGTGCCGAGCCCCGGTGACCAGGCGCTCCAGGAACACGATGCCGCTGCCGAACGCCCGTGCCGCCTCCTGGCTGGTGCGCTCGTACGCGTCGACCAGCTCGGCCTCGTTCCTGATCACGCGGATGCCGCGCCCGCCACC
Source organism: Micromonospora sp. NPDC005220 (assembly GCF_040607895.1). Lineage (NCBI taxonomy): Bacteria > Bacillati > Actinomycetota > Actinomycetes > Micromonosporales > Micromonosporaceae > Micromonospora > Micromonospora sp. NPDC005220. The sequence continues at coordinate 12,847 of NZ_JBEXHP010000042.1, read as the reverse complement.
ACCAGCTGTCGCCTTCAGCATCAGCGGGTAGCCGATCTCGGCCGCCGCCGCCTGGGCGGCGGCGAGGGTCTCGACGGCGCCGCGGCTCCACGGCGCGACCGGCACGCCGACCTTCTCGGCGAGCAGCTTCGAGCCGATCTTGTCGCCGAGTTGGCGCATGGCGTCCGCGCTCGGGCCGACGAAGGTGACGCCGATCTTCTCGCACAGCTCGGCGAACGCCGGGTCCTCGGCGACGAAGCCCCAGCCGACCCACGCGGCGTCGGCGCCGGTCTCGGTCAGGGCGCGCTCCAGCACCGCCAGGTTGAGGTACGGGCGGGCGGACGCCGGGCCAAGATCGTAGGCGATGTCTGCTTCGCGGACGAATGTGGCGTTGCGGTCGACGTCGGTGTAGAAAGCCACGGTTTCGAGCGGGATGCCGGTCTCCGCGGCCAGCTCGCGGACCGCGTGGATGAGCCGCATGGCGGCTTCACCACGGTTGACGATGGCGACACGGTTGAACACCCGAAAAACCCCTTAGCTAGACCTCGACCTGCTCGCCACGAGACGAACGGCTCCCAGCAGTGATCACCTTTCCGGGTGGCGGCGGCCAGCGCTATGGCGCAACCACCGAACCCACCGTCCCTCAGTTGTAGGAAGTGCACAAAACTTTTTGGCACCCCCGCGGGCCGTGCCGACCTCCTCCGTCTCCCCGGTGACGGACCAGCACGGCCCGACCCCGGGGAGACGAAGGCATCAGTCGACCGTCGGCGGAGCCGTCCGCGCCGCCTCGGCGAGCGCCGCCGCCGCGCCCGCGTACGGGTTGTAGGTGTAGGTGCGGGACAGACCGGTCGGCACCGTGAAGTACGCGGCCGACAGCTTCGCCGGGTCGCTGGCGATCTCCCCACGCGCGGGGGCGTCGTTGCCGTCGTCCCAGCCCCAGGGCGCGTTGGCCGAGTTGGTCGCACAGCTCCAGGTGCCGACGCCGCAGTCGCCGGACGTGTCACCGGCGAACGTGCCGAGGCTGGCGAAGAGGCTCGCGTTGGACCGCTGCGCCCACAGGCCGCCGGCGGCGAAGATGTCGATCAGCTGATACCGCACGTCGCGGTCGTTACCGCTGCTCGGCGTCTCGGCGACGGTCGACGGGTAGTAGATCAGGCCGTCGCCGTTGATGTCGTACTGCGGGTGGGCCTTGAGGCCGTGTCCCTGTGCCTCCTGCGCCGTCACCGGGTGTTGGAACGTGTCGTGCGGTGACGCCTGGAACCGCAGGGTGCCGTCGATGCTCTCCCCGCCGCTGGTCCAGGTGCTGCCGGCCGGCGTGTAGGAGTAGAAGTCACTGTGCGCGACGGTGACGGCCGAGCGGAGAACGCCGTACGTGGAGCCGTCGCGCTCGATCGCGAACAGCGCGCCCTCACCGTCGTTCTCGTGCTCGGTCTCGAAGAACGGGTGGTCGGTCCAGTCGCGCGGGTGGAAGAAGAAGTACGTGATGTACCAGTGGGTGCTGGTCTCCACGACCGAGTAGTAGGCGTGGGCAGCGAGTGAGCTGCCCGCCTGGCCGGCCCGGTCCCAGTTGTTGCGGCCGTTCAGGTCACCGTCGAAGTCGACCCGGGTGACGTAGTCCGACTGGCCGCTCAGGGCGTGGCTGCCGGTGGCATCGACGTCCTGGTAGTGAATGGGCGCCCAGCGGAGGGCCAGCTCGGCCCGGCTGACGGCGGCGTCGGCGGGGGTCGGTGCGGCCAGTGCGGTAGCCGCCAGCACCGCAGCGGTGCCCATCGCGAGCAGTGCCCTCACCACCCGGGGTCGCCGGGTCGTGCTGTGTGCGTCGAGCATGATGTGCTCCCGTGTCCGAACGAATAGATCACGATGAATCATTATCGGTACGAGCGCCCGGCGGGTGTCCCTGCGGCGACGAGAAAACGGACGATGTTCGACGGGATCGGGATCGGGTTGTATCGATGCCTGATGGCTGCCATGCTGTGGTTCGGTCGTGCTCGGGGAGCCAGCGCGCACCAGCACTCCGCCGGTCCACGGGGCGCGCGAGGTGGCCACGTCACCCGTGCCGGGCAGCCCTCGTCGGCGACCGGCACCCGAGCGCGGCACCGGCTACCACCTCGGTCCTCGGTGCCCGGTAAGCACGGAGGTACCGATGCTTCGCATGTTCCTCGCTGTCACGACCGTTGCGGTGGCCGCCTGGACCGGGACGACCACCGCCGTCGAAGCGACACCCACGCCAACACCGTCGCCGACCATCACCTGTCCGCCGGCTCTGCCGATCACGGCGAGCGTCGCCGGGGTCACCACCACGAGCGTGACCATCTCGTACTCGATCTTCTTTCGGCCGCCCTGCGGCTATGACCCGCCGATGACCGTCAGCCTCTTCACCAGCCGCGAGGACGCCCAACAGTGGCGGACGCCGGTGGCCGAGGCCGTCTCCGGCCCGGAGCGCGCCGGCACGGTGACCATCGGGGCTCTGACGCCCGACATGGAGTACTGGTACCGGTTCAGCGACCCCGACGGTAAGCGCGATCCGTACCTGATCGGGTCGGCGCGCACCGCCCCGCTGACCTCCTGCCGTGCGACGGCCACTATCGACGCCCGCTGGGGCAGCGGCTTCGTCGCGACGGTCACGGTCCGTAACACCGGCACGCTGCCGCTGGACCGCTGGCGCGTCTCCTGGCGGTGGTCCGGTGACGAGCGGGTGCAGACGGCCTGGGGTGGGGTGGCCGAGACGGCCGGCGCTGACGTCACCGTTCGCAACGCCTCCTACAACGGGACGCTGGCGCTGGACGGGGCGACCACGTTCGGCCTCCTCGTGACGACCAGCGCGGTGCCCGACGGCCTGACGCTGACGTGCGCCCGCTGAACGACACCGCCCCGCTCCCGCCGTCACGGCGGAGGCGGGGCGGACGCCGGGTCGGTCAGGGCTTGCGGGCCACCGCGCCGTACGCGTCGATCCCGACGGCGTCGGGATCCTCCGGTCGCCACAGCGGGATCGGCACCAGGCCCGGCTCCACCATCGCCAGCCCGTCGAAGCAACTCGCGAGCTCCTCCGGACTGCGCAGGATGTACGGAACTCCGCCGCTCTGCGCCAGCCGGTCGGCACCGGCGACCACCGCCGGGCTGGTGTTGGTGCCGTCCCAGAGCACGAGGTAGCTGCCGGACGGCATCGCGTCCATCGTGCGACCGACGATCGAACGCACCACGTCCAGGTCGGGCTCGTAGCCCAGCACGCCCATGTACATCACGGCGATGGGCTGGTCGAAGTCGAGCGTCTGCGTCGCCTCGGCGAGGATCTTCTCCGGATCGTGGTAGTCGGCCGGGACGTAGGTGGTGACGCCCTGCGACGTCGTGCTGGCCAGCAGCGCCCGCGCGTGCACCAGCACCATCGGGTCGTTGTCCACGTAGACGATCCGAGCGTCGGGCGCGATGCCCTGGGCGACCGCGTGCGTGTTCTGCATGCTGGGCAGACCGGTGCCGATGTCCAGGAACTGCCGGATGCCCGCCTCGGCCGCCAGGTGACGCACGGCCCGCACCAGGAACACGCGCGACTGCTGCGCCATGAGGACGATTTCCGGGTAGACCTCGGCGACGGCGTCGCCGGCCGCCCGGTCGGACTGGAAGTTGTCCTTGCCGCCCATCCAGTAGTTCCAGATTCGTGCCGCGTGCGGCACGTCGGGCTGAAGCTTCGCGGCGAGTTCGGGGTCCGGACCGGCCATGCCAGGCTCCTATCGAGGGGTCGTCAGCTGGAGGTCACCACAGCGGTACGAGCGGGATCGTACTCCGGCGGTGTCCACTCTCGACTACGGGTCGACCCACCGCCGCGCCCGGAACCGGGCCGGCTGCCAGCGGTGGACCACCCCGTTCTGGTACGCCCACACGACGGTCTGCAGCCGTCCCGTGCGCAGCGCCTGGTGGCCGGTCCGGCCTGCGGGTTTGCCCCCGATCGAGGGACATCGTTTGACTTGGGCGGCAGACACATCTTTGATGGTGAATGTATTTGTTCGGCGTGGTCGGGCGGATGGTCGTCTGGGTGGGCCGGTCGATGCCCTGACCCTGGAGGACGGATGCGAGTCGTCGCGCGGAGAAACCCGAGCCACCCACGACGGCGGCTGTTGCCGGCGGCGATGGCGGCGGTGACGCTGCTGAGCCTGGCTGTCGGTGTGCCGGCGTCCGCCGCCGCACCGTCGACGGTGGTCGGCGTGGCCAGCGGTCGCTGCCTGGACGTGGTCGGCAACGTCCAGACGGTCGGCGCCGGCATCAACATCTACGACTGCAACGGCCAGGCCAACCAGGCGTGGACCTTCACCTCCTCCGGCGAGCTGCGGGTCTACGGCGAGACGAGGTGTCTGGACGTGGTCGGCCAGGACACCACCGCCCCGGCCGCGCTGCAGATCAACAACTGCACCGGCGGCGCCAACCAACGCTGGCGGATCAACACCTCCGGGACCATCGTCGGCGTCCAGTCCGGCCTGTGCCTGGACGTGACCGGCGCGGGCACCGCCAACAGCACCACCGTCGGGCTCTGGACCTGCAACGGGCAGTCCAACCAGCGCTGGACGACGTCTCTCGGCAGCGCCGACACCCAGCCGCCGACGGCGCCGGGCAGCCCGCGGGTGAGCGGCCTGACCTGCAACTCGGTGACGTTCGCCTGGAACGCCTCGACGGACAACGTCGCGGTGGCCTTCTACGACATCTACCACGACGGCCAGCTGATGACGTCGGTGAGTGGCACGACGCTCTCCACCAACCTGACGGTGGTCGCCGGGGCGACCTGGGGCCTGTACGTCAACGCCCGCGACGCCGCCGGCAACGTGTCGCAGGCCAGTGCCACCGTCTCGATCACCCCACCGCCCTGTCAGGCCGACAGCCAGCCACCGACGGCGCCGCAACAGCTCACCGGCACCGCGTCGGGCACGACTGTGACACTGCGCTGGACGGCGTCGACCGACAACATCGGGGTTCGGGCGTACGACATCCACCGGGCTGGCGTGAAGGTGGGCACGGTCACCGGCGCGCCCCCGGCGACCACGTTCACCGACAGTGGTCTGGCGGCGAACACCGCGTACCAGTACTACGTGGTGGCCCGGGACGCGCAGGACAACGCCTCGTCGCGCAGCGGCACCGCGACGGTGACCACCGGTGCGGCGTGCGCCAACCCGGTGTGCGGGGTGCGGCAGGTCGGCACCGACACCGACATCCCGTGGGGTCTGGTGACGTTGCCGGACGGCAGCGTCCTCTACAACCGCCGCGACGCGCACGACATCATCCAGCTCAACCCGACCACCGGGGCCAAGACCAACCTGGGCACGGTGCCGAACGTGCAGAGCACCGACGGTGAGGGCGGCCTGCTGGGGCTCGCCATCTCGGCCAGCTACTCCAGCGACCGCTGGCTGTACATCATGCACACCTCACCGAGCGACAACCGTGTCGTCCGGATCAGGCTGGAGAACGGGCGACTCAACACCGCCAGCGAGCAGGTACTCCTCACCGGGATCCGGCGCAACAAGTACCACGACGGTGGTCGGCTGCGGTTCGGCCCGGACGGCAAGCTGTACGCCAGCACCGGCGACGCCCAGAACGGCAACTACGCCCAGGACCGGTCCAGCCTCGAAGGCAAGATCCTGCGACTCAACCCGGACGGCACCGTCCCCTCGGACAACCCGTTCGGCAACTACGTGTGGAGCTACGGCCACCGCAACCCCCAGGGGCTGGCGTTCGACTCGCAGGGCCGGCTGTGGGAGCAGGAGTTCGGCAACTCGATCATGGACGAGACCAACCTGATCACCAAGGGCGGAAACTACGGCTGGCCGGCGTGCGAGGGCACGAGTGGCTCCTGCGGTACGGCCGGGTTCATCGCGCCGGCGCGTACCTACCCGACCGCCGAAGGGTCCTGCTCCGGCATCACGATCGTGCGTGACGCGCTCTACGTGGCCTGCGCCCGAGGCGCTCGGATGTACCGCGCGGTGATCAGCGGCAGCAGCCTGACGAACGTGCAGACCTACTTCAGCGGCACCTACGGCCGGTTGCGGACGGTGGAGCCGGCCCCCGACGGGGGACTGTGGCTGACCACCACCAACGTCGGTGACAAGGACAGCACCCCGAACAACAGCAACGAGAAGATCCTCCACGTCACGCTCGGCAGCTAGGTTCGACATCTCCCCAGGGCCGCCCCCGGGCGGCCCTGGGGCGGTGCGGGTCAGACCGGGTGTTTACGCAGCCCCTCCGCCGGCTGCGCTCGCCGCCGGGCCGCCGACGCGTCGCCGGTCGCCGCGTCGAGCAGCATGGCCAGCCGGGCGTACGCCTCGTGGGCGGCGGGCGAATCGCACCCGTGCGCGGCCTGGCGTCGAGCCGAACACGGGCAGGCGTGGGTTGCGTCATGGGATTCGCCTTCACTGACTCTGCCTCTGTGGTATGTCGTCATTGAATGCGACACCGCCCTGGGCGCTGCCGAACCCGGCTCGACGATGTGCGCGAACGGGCGTTAGGAGTGGAAGGGGTGCGTTGGTTCCCCTCTCCGTGATCGTCCGGACGCAGCGGCAACCTCGTGCCGCACCTCTGAAGCCTCCACGTCGCTGTCGCAGAGCAGCAGCACCGTGAATGGGACAACTCCGCCGAGTGGGCTCGCCCAGCGTTCGACGGCCTGCCAGAGGATCTGAAACAGGATGTGGCGGTCCTCGGCGCTGTTCGACAACAGCCGCTGGACGTTCTCGATCACGACCAGGTACCCGTCCGCCGGCAACCAGTGCAGATCACGGAGACAGTCGGACAACGCGTTCCAGTTCCAGCCGAAGTAGCCGGGAAAGAGCAGCGCGTCGGAGAACTCGTAGAAGGTGTGGTCCGCGTCCGTCATCCTCTTTCCGTCGAGCCGGGCGACAACGAACCTGCCCGTAGCCGGTAGCAGCGCCATTACGTTCACCCGGTCGGTACGCGAGCAGACCGCGAACCGGTCGGGTAATCCGTCCCACCAGTTGTCCATGACCCCACTCCACCGGTCGCGGCGCCTCCGCGACATGATCAGGTGATGAAAAGTAGGTCAGAAACGCTCCTGGCGACTACTTTTCATCACCTGATCAAGGGGTCTGTTCGGTGAGCTGGTCGAACGGCGTCGCAGCCGGGCGGTAGGGCGCGGTGCGGCGCAGCTCAACCAGGCGGCGGCACCGGTCGGTCGGGTGGCGGTCGTCGGCGGTGGCATGCGAACCCCGTTCCTGCTCAGCACGGCGACGACGGGTGGTGTCGCCATGCCCGCACAGGCTAGGAACGGCCCGTGACGGCGGTCTTGGCGTCGGATGAGGGTTAGCTGCGGTGTGTGCTGCGGGTGACCGGGCGGGGTCCGCTGTGGACCGACCCGGAGCGGGTCACGGTGCGTCGACGACCTCGCGGCCGAGCGGCCAGAACGCGGCCGGAACGAGCTTGAAGTTGGCGATGCCGAACGGGATCCCGATGATCGTGACGCAGAGGGCGATGCCCGCGAGGATGTGGGAGAGCGCGAGCCACCATCCGGCCAGCACCACCCAGAGGATGTTCGCCAGGCCGGAGCCGACGCCCGCGCCCGGCTTGGGCACCAATGTGCGACCGAAGGGCCACAGCGAGTAGACCGCGAGGCGCAGCGACGCCACACCGAACGGGATGGTGACGACCAGGACGAAGCAGATCAGCGCGGCGAAGCCGTAGCCGACCGCCAGCACGAGGCCACCGCCGAAAATGAGCCACAGCACATTCAGTACGAAACGAATCACCACTCCAGCATGAAACATGCTCGCCACCCGCCGACCGGGTCGACCACGCGTCCACCGCCGCCGGTCAGTTCGGCAGACCGGCGCAGGCGGCCCCGTCGATGGTGCACGCCTTGGGGGCGGAACCCGTCAACGAACCATTGACCCGGAACGCCACCCGGACCGAGGCGCTGCCGGGCACCTGACCGGTGGTCCCGTCCGGCACGAACGTCCACACCGCACCGTCCCGACTGGCCTGTGCCCCCTCGACGTCGCTGATCCCCAGCGACTCCCGGGGCAGGGTGACGACCAGCGTCCACCGCGGCGCCGGGACCGAGCCGGGATTGTTGATCGTCACGGTCGCGCCGTAGCTGAGCAGGGCGTTGTCCGTGATGGCGAAGTCGGCGCCCAGGGCCGCCGGAGTGGGTTCGGCGCTCGCACCGGTAGGCGTGGGCCTGGTCGACGACGCGGCGGCCGGTGGGACCGAGGACGCCGTGGCGGGCGGGGGAGCGGGCACCGCCGGGCTGGTGACCGCCGGTCGCGCCTGCGCCCGGGGCGTACCGGACGGCGACTCGCCCACCTGCTCCACGGACGGCGGCGGGTCGAGGGTCACCGGCGTCAGCTTCTCCGGCGTACGCAGCACCCCAACGACCGACACGACGGTCGCGATCAGCACCCCGAGCGCCGCGATGAGGGCCACCCAGGTGGCCCGCGAGACGTCCTCCCGACCGGTGAGCACCCGCCGTGTGGCCGTGGCGAGGGCCACGACCCGATCCAGCAGGATGATCGCCACGGTACGGCGTGGCTGGGGTGGTGTTGCCGGCACTGCCTGTCTCTCCTTCAGTTCGTCGCCGGGTGCGCGCCCACGATCCGTCCGGGTGGCGGGTGGCACCAGCCCGGTCACAGCGCGCGAAGCCCGACGAGTATCGCCTCAAGCAGATCCTCGGTCGGCAGCTCCGACAGCATCGGCGGTTGGTGTGTCTCGATCAGCCCGGTCGCGAGCAGGTCGCCGAGCAGCACCCGGACGGTCCCCAGCGGAAGGTCCAACTCGGCACCGACCTCAGCCACCGACACTGGATGGTGACACAGCTCAACGATCCGCGCCTGTTCAGGGAAGAGCGGTGTGGGGGGCGTGACCCCCCGCCGGGCGACCACCAGCGAGATCAGGTCGAACTGGCCGCGTGCGGGCGCGGTACGCCCCCCGGTCATCGTGTACGGCCGGGCGACCGGGCCCGCGTCGTCGTCGTACCACGCCTCGTCAGCGGCGCCGCTGGAGTGCACCAGTGTCCCCGATCGTCACCGAGGAGGCCGGCCCCAGCGTGATCGGCAGGTGCCGCTCGGCCTGCCCCACGAAGAGCGCCACCTCGTACGCCATGTCACCGACCTCGACGTCGTCACCGGCGATCCGCACGGTAAGGATGGTGCCGTTCGGGATGGTGGCGATGAACAGGAACGCGCGCGACATCTGCACCACGACCTGGCGCAGACGACCCGCGTCGCAGGTCCGGGTGGCGGCGAGCCCCAACGCGATCAGGCCGGCGACCACGCCGGAGATCTGCTCGGCCAGGTTCTCCCCGACCTGCCGCGAGCTGCCGAGCGGCAGCCCGTCCGGCGAGAGCACCACGGCGAACTCCGCGCCGTGCACTCGGTCGACCAGGCAGTTCAGGGCGTCGGTCAGGCCGTTCTCGGTGACCACTGCAGACGTCATTGATGTCTCCTTGCTGTTTTCGCGACTGGTAACTCGACCGTGTCGAGGCTGGTCCTGCCCTGTTCCGGGCCGACCGGCCCGGGGTGGCGGACCCGCGTCGGCAGCGCGCCGTCGCCGCGCGGGTCGGGCACTTCGGCGCGGGTGCGGGCCGGTGGGTACGGGGTGCCGGGTGGTGCGCTGGCCGGGGTGCGGCCGGTGTCGGTGACCGTGACCAGCGTCGAGGGGAGGAGCACGATGGCGGCAGTCCCACCGCGCCGGCTGGGGCGCAGCGAGACCTGAGCGCCGCAGCGGCGGGCCAGTACGGCAGCGGCGTACCAACCGGCGCGGCCCGCGGGCGGGCCGCCCGGTGATGGGTTGCCGAGCAGGTGGTTCGCCTCGGTCAGCGCGGCGGCGTTCAGGCCGGGCCCTTCGTCGACGACGACGACGGCGGCGCACCCCTGCGGTCGGTGCTCGCCGCTGACCCGAACGGTGGTGTCCGCCCCGGAGAAGGCCAGGCCGTTCTCGATCAACTCCGCCAGCAGGTGGATGACGTCCGTGACGGCCGGCCCCGCGAGCGACCACGGCCAGTGCGGCGCGATCAGGACCCGGTGGTAGTCCGGCACCTCGGCGACCGCGCCGCGGGCCACGTCGAGCAGTGGCACCGGGCGTCGCCAGCGGCGGGCGGGTGTCGCGCCGGCCAGCGAGATCAGTTTCTCCACGTTGCGTCGGACCCGGGTGGTGAGGTGGTCGAGCTGGAACAGCTCGCCGGTCTCCTCGGTGGACCGCTCCCGACGTTGCATCCCGTCCAGCAGGCTGAGTTGGTCGCGCAGCAGGGCCTGGTTGCGTCTGGTCAGCCCGAGGAACAGCTCCCGCTCGGCGTCAACCCTCGGCGTCGCCGGTTCCCGGGCTGGCGCCGGCGTGTCCTGCGCCGGGGTCGGAGGGACGTCGTCCGGCCTGGTCAGCTCGTCGGTCAGGCGTCGGACGGTGCCCGCCCAGCTCAGCAGGAGCACCAGCACGACGATGAGGCCGAGCCCCACCACCGCCCCGGTCCGCGCGATGAGCACAGCAGCGCCGGGGGTGGCCCGTTCGACGCTGCTGCGGGCGGTGTCCGTCACCAGCGTCTGCAGCGCCCCGAGGGCGGCGTCCGCCGCGGCCCGCCAGCCCTGCACGGTGAGACCGGCCAGGGCGTTGGCGGTGCCCGCCTGAAGCAACAGCCGGTCCTCCAGGGCGAGCAGGGCCGCGAACTCGGGGCCGGTGGCCAGCCGCTGATGCTCGGCGCGGTCGTCGGGCGGAAGCCCGACCACGGCCTCGGTGCGCGCGTACCGCTGGACGCTGACCAGCGCGGTCAGCCGACGCCGCTCGTCGACGTCGAGCCGTGCGCCGGTCAGGGCCGCGCTGACCACTGTGTCCTCCCGGGCGAGCAACTCCCGGGCACGGGCCAGCGCGATCACCGCGCGGGTGTCGGCGGCCAGCCCGCTCTCGTACGCGCCCCACTCCGGCCCGTACACCCGGAAGGCGACGTCGACGACCTCGTCGTACCCGTCGATCGTGGCGGCCTGGTCGAGCTTCCCGGTGTCCACCTGGGACCGGGTGGTGCCCAGGCCGTCGAGCCGGCGGACCAGCTCGCCGGCCCGGTCGCGGACCGGGCCGGCGCTGAGCAGTCGAAGGTCGCGGCCCTTCGTGAACTCGCGGATCTCGGCGGCGGCCCGGTCGGTGCCGTGCCGGGCCGCGACCAGCTCGGGCGTCGTCTGCCCCGCCCCGGCGATGGTCTCGGCGGTGATCCGGCGTTCCGTCTGCAGGCTCAGGATCAGGCGGTCGATGGGCTGGCCCAGGGTGTCCGCCAGCGCCCGGACGCGCAGCAGGTCGACGGCATCCTGGCTGGACACGTAGGCCGCGTACGACCAGAGCGTGATCAGCACGGCGGCCAGCACGGCCAGCCTGGTCCGGAGCAGCCGAACATCGGTGTGGGTCATCGGCTCGCCCGCTGCGGCCACGGTTGCCCGGCGGTGTCGCTGGCCCGGTCGGCGACGAGGGTGCGCAGCAGCGCCAGCAGCTCGGCACGGTTGGCGCAGTTCAGCCGGTTACGCATCCGTGCCACGTGGTGTTCGACGGTCTTGGCCGAGATGAAGAGTCGGTCGCCGATCTCCCGGTAGGTCAATCCGGCCAGGACCAGCTCGGCAACCTCGTACTCGCGGTCGCTGAGCCCGTGCTGAGTGGGACCGGTGGCTCCTGGTGTGCTCGCACCGGTTGTCGGTGTCTGCCCGCCGTGCCCACCGGAGGGCCGCCCCTGCAACGCCCGGGCGCACTCCAGCAGGGTGGTCATCGCCCGCCGGTCCGCGGTGCGGATGGCGGCCTGGCCGGCGAGGCGGGCGCCGTCCCAGCACAGCCCGGTGTCGTGCAGCCCGCGGGCGGCGGCCTCCACCCGGGTCGGCTCGACGACCCCGCGGAGCACCTCCACCCAGCTCTCCGCTGCGGCGGCGACCACGGCCGCGTACCGGCTGTGGCCGGCGGCGGCGAGCAGCGCCGCGACGTGTTCGTCGGCGACCGTCGGCTCACCGGTCAGGATGGCGGCGTGCAGCCCGCTCCAGTGCAGCGGCACACTCCACAGTGGCGGGTTGTCGAGGCGGTCCAGCAGCGCACGTCCCTGGTGCAGGTACGGCTCCAGCCGGGCCAGGTCACCCAGCCGCGCCCCCGCGATGGCCAGTTCACCCAGCGGCAGCAGGGTGAACAGGTCGACGGGGTGGCGCACCACGGCCTCCAGCGCCTGCCCCCAACCCCGCTTGAGCGCCCCGAGGTCACTGTTGCGCCGGCCGATGCCCATCCGGATCGCGGCGGCGAAGAGCTGGTCGCGGGACTCCAGTTGCCGCCCGTCGAGCGTCACAGTGGCGAGGCGCTCGCCGGCGGCGTGGATGTCACCACGGACCATCAGGATCCAGGCCTGCAACAGCCGGTGGCGGCGCGCCATCAGTGGGCCGCCGACACCGGCGCCCAGGGCGCGGTGCAGCACCCGCTCGGCGATCTCCAGCTCACCGCAGTGCACCGCCGTCAACGCGGCGAGGGCCGCCGGGCTGTCCGGCAGCAGCGCCGCTCGTCCGTCCGGCTCCAACAGCGCGGCGGCCTGCACCAGCGCGGACAGCGCGGCGGTCGGCGGGCCGGTCACGCTCTCCCGTACGCCGTTGGCCATCAGTCGGGCGGCGCTGGCGTGCAGGGTGGGCGGTTCGCCCGCCGGGTCACCCGCCGGTGACTCGGCGGTGGCGGCCAGGTCGCCGGTGGCGAGCCCGCCGACGATGGCGAACGCCGCCGCCGAGGCGGTGCCCGACCACCGGAACAGCTCGACGCTGCGACCGACGTGACCTCGGTGGGCCAGGGCCGTGGCGGCGACCACGGCCGCCTCGGAGCGGTCCGGGGGAGCGGCCGTGGCCAGCAGTCGGTCCGCCAGCCGGAGCGCGTCGTCGAGGTCACCGGCGAGCGC
>NZ_JBEXHP010000041.1:0-50250 GCF_040607895.1 Micromonospora sp. NPDC005220 | reverse complement strand
GTTTGCGTCAGAAACGCGCCCAACGCTGACGCAAACCTCTTGATCACCGGGAGGGTCCGTAGGGTGGGCGGGTGACCGACGGTGGGCGGGTGGGAAGCAGCGGGGGCGGCGGCGGGGCCAGTAGCGCCGAGGAGCCCTGGCCGGTGCGGGTGGTCAGCCAGAAGGTGGGGGCCTGGATCGCCAAGCTGGGCTGGGTGTGGGTGGACGGGCAGGTGGCGCAGATCAGCCGCCGCCCCGGAGCCAGCACGGTCTTCCTGACCCTGCGTGACCCGTCGGCCGACCTGAGCCTGACCGTGACCACCAACCGGGACGTCCTGGACGCCGGGGCACCGGAGCTGCGTGAGGGTGCCCGCGTGGTGCTGCACGCCAAGCCGGAGTTCTACGCCGCCCGGGGCACGCTGAGCCTGCGCGCCGACGAGATTCGCCAGGTGGGGCTCGGTGAGCTGCTGGCCAGGCTGGAGAAGCTCAAGAAGCTGCTCGCCGCCGAAGGGCTCTTCGACCGCGCCCGCAAGCGTCGGCTGCCGTTCCTGCCCGGCCGGATCGGGCTCATCACCGGTCGCGCGTCGGCGGCGGAACGGGACGTGCTGACCAACGCCCGACGGCGCTGGCCGGCGGTGGAGTTCCGGACGGTCAACGTGGCCGTGCAGGGCCCGTCCGCGGTGCCGCAGATCATGGACGCGCTCAAGGTGCTGGACGCCGACCCGAGCATCGACGTGATCATCATCGCCCGTGGTGGTGGCGGCATCGAGGACCTGCTGCCCTTCTCCGACGAGGCGCTCTGCCGCGCGGTGTTCGGCTGTCGTACGCCGGTGGTCAGCGCGATCGGCCACGAGACGGACGCGCCACTGATCGACTACGTCGCCGACGTCCGCGCCTCCACCCCGACCGACGCGGCCAAGCGGGTCGTCCCCGACCTCACCGAGGAGGTACGCCTCATCGGCCAGGCCCGGCACCGCCTCGAACGAGCGGTGCGCAACCTGGTCGACCGGGAGACGCACCGGCTCGACGGGCTGCGTTCCCGGCCGGTGCTGGCCCGGCCCCAGGTGATGGTGGAGCAGCGTGCCACCGAACTGACCGCGCTGCGGCAGCGGGCCGGCCGCTGCCTGGAGCATCGGCTCAGCGCCGCCGAGGGTGACCTGCGGCACACTCTCGCGCGGCTGCGTGCCCTCTCCCCCGCCGCCACCCTCGACCGGGGGTACGCGATCGTCCAGCGCGCGGACGGCCACGTGGTCCGCGCCGCGGCGGAGGTCGGCAAGGGCGACCCGCTGCGGGTACGACTGGCCGACGGTGAGCTGGCCGCCACGGTCGATGGCTGAGTGGCGACGCGGCGCGGCGGGGAGTGGTGTGCTGAGATGAACGCGATGACTGACGACACGAAGGCCGGGCCGGACGAGCGGCTCAGTTACGAGCAGGCCCGCGCCGAGCTGGCCTCGGTGGTGGAGCGGCTGGAGGCCGGCGGCACGTCCCTGGAGGAGTCGCTGGCACTCTGGGAACGCGGCGAGGCGCTGGCGGTGATCTGTCAACGCTGGCTGGACGGCGCGCGGGCGCGGATCGACGCCGCCCGGCAGGAGCCGGCTTCCTGACCGCAGCCGCGTCGGGTGGGGTGGCCGGAGCCACCCCACCCGGGTACGTCAGTTGAACAGGCTGTACAGCTCGGCCGGCGCCTCGACGACCTGGTCCGCCGGCGGCTTCTGCGCGGCGGTGGCGGCCCCGTAGTCGGAGTAGGTCATCCGGATCTCCTGGGCGGCGGTCTGCCCGGCGGCCGGCAGCTGAAGCACCAGCTCACTGAGCCGGCCCTGCGGGTCCACCTTCGCGGTGAACGGGACGGTCTTCGCCTGGGTGCCCAGCGCGGCGATCGTGGCGGCGTTCAAGGACCCCGCCTCGGCGGCCTTGGTGACGTCGATGGTGCCGGCGTACGCGCCGGTGCCGGTGCTGCGGACCTCGGTGATGCCCTGGGTGAGCACCGCACTGCCGGCCGGGTCGACCTTCTCGAAGTCGAAGCCGAGGTTGCGGTTGCCCTTGATCCGGTTCTGGTCCAGGTGCTGGTACTTGCCGAGGTTGAGCTGCTTGATGGCGGGCAGGCTGTTGGCGGTGGGGCCGCTCAGCTCCAGCTTGACCCAGCTGTCCGGCTTGTAGTGGATCACGTCGAGCTTCATCGCCAGGTCGGACGAGGGGCCACCGATCGAGATCTTCATGGCCGCGCTCTGGCTCGGCTGGTGCACCAGCCCTTCCGCCGTCGAGCCGGCGCCGGCAAGCGTGAACCGGAAGTTCCCGTTGCTGATCTCCTTGGTGGAGTCGAGCAGGGCCTGCTTGGCGTCGCCCGCCACCGGGGTGCCGGACGGGCTCGCCGAGCCGGACGCGCTCACTGTCGGGGACGGCGTCGATCCGGCGGTGCCGGTTCCGCTGGCGCACGCGGCCAGGGCGGGCGTGATCAGAGCGGCGGCTACCAGGCCGGCGCCGAGTCGTCGAACAGTCATATGTGTCTCCCAAGGGGGTCACCCGACGACCTGGGGGGCGCCGGAAACCGGGCGACGCAGCAGCACCGTCGGCTGCGTCGCGCGATCCGGGCCGAGCAGCGCGCCCGGATCACCCCCTCCTTGTTCCCTGTCGACGCGTCGGACAATCACCCTTCGGGCCGGTTGCCCAGATTCGACGTCAGTGGGGACATCGATCGCCGGGTCCGGTCAGCGCAGCGAGCCGGCCAGTTCGCGGAGTTCGTTGTCCCGGGCGTCGCCGATGACGATCACCGTGCGGGTCGGTTCCAGCAGGACCAGCGCCTGCTGGTTGCCCCGGGCGGTGTAGAGCTGCCAGGTGCGCCCGGCCAGCTCGGTCGGGCCCTGCGGCTGGCCCTGACTGGTCAGCTCGGCGGGGAGCAGACGGTCCGCCGGGACGCTGCTCTGCAACAGTTGGACGCCCCGCCCCTCCGGAGTGACGTAGCCGAGTCGCAGGTTCGCACCGCCCTCGACGGTCTGGTAGCGGGCGCTGACGGTCGACCAGCCGGAACCGAGCCCCTGTGGCTGGCTCACCGGAAAGACGTTCGCCGAGCGGGCCTGCTCGATCGCGGGAGCCGGATCGACGGTCGTGGGAGAGTCGCCGCCGAGGAACCCCCGGTAGAACGCCAGCAGCAGCGCGATCGGGACGAGCAGCACGAGCAGCGAGATCGCCATGTCCTTCGTCGACCGCTCGGACTTGGCGGACACCGCCGGCGGCGGCGTCGGATCGGTCGCGGCGGGCTCACCACCGGGGCCGGCGGGGACGTCGGCCGGCGGCTGACCGTCGGGCGGCGTGCGGTCGGCGGGTACGCGATCGGCTGGCTGTGCGGGTTCCACCCCTCCATCTTCGCAGCCGCCCGACCGGCGGTATCCGGGCCATCACCGCCCCGCGCCGACGCCCGGTCGGCCATCGTGTGAGGATCAGCGACAAAGCCGGCAGTGGGGGCATCCCTGCCGCCGGGTCGTCCCCGCACCGTCGCGAGGAGGAGTAGCCGTCATGACGAACACCAGGACGCGGATCCCACAGGATCTCGACCGAAACCTCGCCCTCGACCTGGTCCGGGTCACCGAGGCCGCGGCGATGGCCGCCGGCCGGTGGGTCGGTCGGGGCGACAAGGAGGGCGGCGACGGGGCCGCTGTCGACGCGATGCGCAAGCTGATCAACTCGATTCAGATGCGCGGTGTGGTGGTGATCGGCGAGGGCGAGAAGGACAACGCCCCGATGCTCTTCAACGGCGAGCACGTCGGCGACGGCACCGGCCCGGAGGTGGACGTCGCCGTCGACCCGGTCGACGGCACCACCCTGATGAGCAAGGGCATGCCGAACGCCCTGGCCGTGCTCGCCGTCTCCGAGCGGGGGGCGATGTTCGACCCCAGCGCCGTGTTCTACATGGAGAAGCTCGCCGTCGGGCCGGTGTACGCCGACGTGATCGACATCAACGCCGGGGTGGCCGAGAACCTG
Source organism: Micromonospora sp. NPDC005220 (assembly GCF_040607895.1). NCBI lineage: Bacteria > Bacillati > Actinomycetota > Actinomycetes > Micromonosporales > Micromonosporaceae > Micromonospora > Micromonospora sp. NPDC005220. The sequence continues at coordinate 46,296 of NZ_JBEXHP010000041.1, read as the reverse complement.
CGCCGGATCGCCAAGGTCAAGGGCACCGACGTCTCCGAGGTGACGGTCTGTGTGCTGGACCGCAGCCGCCACGACGACCTGGTCGCGCAGATCCGCCGTACCGGGGCGGGTATCCGGTTCATCTCCGACGGCGACATCGCGGGTTCGATCGCGGCCGCCCGGGGCGAGTCGGACGTCGACGTGCTGATGGGCATCGGCGGCACCCCGGAGGGCATCATCTCGGCGTGCGCGCTGAAGTGCATGGGCGGTGCGATGCAGGCGAAGCTCTGGCCGCGTGACGAGCAGGAGCGGGAGAAGGCGATCGCCGCCGGGCACGACCTGGACCGGGTGCTGGGCACCGATGATCTTGTCACGGGTGACAACTGCTTCTTCGTGGCGACCGGGGTCACCTCCGGCGACCTGCTGCGCGGGGTGCGTTACCGGGCGGGCGGCGCGTACACCCAGTCGATCGTGATGCGCTCGAAGAGCGGCACGATCCGGGTGATCGACTCGTACCACCGGCTGGAGAAGCTGGCGCTCTACTCCGCTGTCGACTTCGATGGTCGTCCGTTGGCCGAGCAGGAGTGACAAGCACCGACACGGCGACCCCGCAGACCCTGTCGGCCGCCCGCCGGATCACCGGCGTCGCGCTGGCGTCGACCTCTGGGGTCGCGGTGGCGGTGCAGTCGCGCATCAACGGCGAGTTGGGGGTACGCCTCGCCGACGGTTTCGCCGCCGCCGTGGTCTCGTTCGGCATCGGCCTGCTGGTGCTGCTGGTGCTGGTGCCCGCGACGCCCGGCGGCCGGCGTGGGCTGGTCGCGACCCGGCAGGCCCTGCGGACGGGCGCGCTACGGCCGTGGCAGTGCCTCGGCGGGATGTGCGGGGCGTTCCTGGTGGCCACCCAGGGTCTCACCATCGGCACGCTGGGCGTGGCGGTCTTCACGGTGGCGGTGGTCGCCGGCCAAAGCGGCAGCAGCCTCGCCGTGGACCGGGCCGGGATCGGGCCGACCGGCCGCCAGCCGATCACCCGGCAGCGGCTGGCCGGCGCGGTGCTCACCGTGCTGGCGGTCGGCCTGGCGGTCGGCGACCGACTTGGTGACCTGAGCGCGCTGGCCCTGGCCCTGCTGCCGCTGCTCGCCGGGGTGGGCATCGCCTGGCAGCAGGCCGTCAACGGTCGGGTCCGGGCGGCAGCCGACAGCGCGTTGACCGCCACGCTTGTCAATTTCGCCGTCGGCACGGCCACCCTGCTCGTCGCGTTCGCGATCGACATCGCGGTACGCGGCTGGCCCAGCGGCCACCTGCCGACCGAGCCGTGGCTCTACCTGGGCGGCCCGATCGGCATCGTGTTCATCGCGATCGCCGCCGCGATCGTGCGCTTCACCGGCGTGCTGCTGCTCGGCCTGGCCACCATCGCCGGGCAGATCGTGGGTGCCGTCCTGTTGGATCTGATCCTTCCCACGGCGGCCTCGCACCCCGGGGTGAACACTCTGCTCGGGGCGGCACTGACCATGGTTGCCGTGCTGATCGCCGCGCTGGCGCCACCCGCCCGCCGCTGACCGGTTCTCACTCCCCGAGGTCGGGCCGGTTGGCGGCAATCCACTTCTCTACGTCACGCCGACGCCACACCTTCCCCATGACCAACTGCGCAACGGGGTCAGGGAAGCCCTTCTTGTTGGCGATGATGTTCGCTCGCTGACGGGAGATACCACCGAGCATCGCCCGTATCTCCGCAAGCCCAACGAGGTCCATACCTTGACGGTAGGCAACTGCCTGTGTTATCGCCGGGCCAACGTTTCGGGTAGTCGGCTCGGGTAGTTGACTAGTGACAACTCCAGCGAGACTATGGTGAGCATGTCGTCGCACACCGCAACGCCTGCTCATCGCCTTTCGATCTCCGCTGGGCACGCGCCCGTCCGCCCGATCTGGGTCTGCCGGCGTGGCTGCGGTCCCTGGCCGTGCCCGTCCGCCCGCCTGACCCTGCGAGCGGTGTACGACGACGACCCGGCGGGCTGGCCATCGAGATGGCGGGATACCTGTTCGACGCGACCGGGGACCTGGTGCGGCTCAACGCCGACGAGATGCCCGGACCAGAGGCGCTGTTCACTCGGTTCGTCGGGTGGACCAGGCGCACACCGCTCAGCTAAATGATCGGTCGCGGACGTGTCGCGGCGAGTTGACCTCCGACTGTCGACAGGGACCAGACGCTCCCATGCGGCACGACCCCGACCCCCGCCATCGCTGGCAATCTTGGACACTTTCCGTTAGCTGCTAACGGAAAGTGTCCAAGATCTACCCTGTCAACCGCCTCCCGCGCCCCGGGGCGGCATCGCCGGCACGGGCCGTCACCCCGCCGGGAAGGCCGCCTTCAGCACATGGTCGTTGACACCAGCACCACCAGGCCAGCAGGGCCGGCAGGGCCAGCAGGGCCAGCAGGGCCAGCAGGGCCAGCAGGGCCAGCAGGGTGACCGTATGGCACAGCCACGCCGACGTCGTCGGCGCGCCGTCACGCGGCTTGTCGAACCCCTGTCATCCCCTCAGGGTCCGGTCGACCCGTCTCGATCCGGAGGCGGACCGGTCAGCGCCCGATACGACTGTCAGCCGGCGTCGGAGGAGTGCCCGGGAAAGAGGTGGGCGCTCGGGTCGATGGCCACGGCCGCGTTGTTGACAGCCGTCGCCGCCTCACCGAAGCCGGTGGCGATCAGCCGGACCTTGCCCGGGTACTCGGTGATGTCACCGGCCGCGAAGACCCGCGGCAGGTTGGTGGCCATCGCGCTGTCGACAAGGATGTGCCGCCGGTCCAGTCGTAGCCCCCACTCGGCGAGCGGGCCCAGGTCGGCGGTGAAGCCGAGGGCGGCCACCACGGTGTCCACCGGCAACGTCTCGGTCGCGCCACCGCGCACGGTCACCTCGGCGCCGGTCACCGTGCCCTCCCCGATCAGCCTGGTCACCTCGGCGTTGACCACCACCCGCACCGGCAGGGAGAGCACCCGGGCGACCGTCGAGGCGTGCGCCCGGAACTTCTCCCGTCGGTGCACCAGGGTCACCGACCGGGCCAGCGGTTGCAACGCCAGCGCCCAGTCGAAGGCGGAGTCGCCGCCGCCGACGATCAGCACGTCCCGGCCGGTCAGCTCGGTCGGCTCGGTGACGAAGTAGACGATCCCCGAGCCGGGTGCGCCGTCGGCGCAGGGCAGCGGCCGCGGGCTGAAGCTGCCGAGCCCGCCGGTGACCACGATCGCGCCGCAGGAGAGCTGCTCGCCGCCGGCCAGGCCGAGCACCGGGCGGCCGTCGGCGTACGCGAGCTTCTCCGCCCGGTTGCCGAGCAGGTACTGCGGACCGAACGGGGCCGCCTGGGCGACCAGGTTGGCCACCAGGTCACGGCCCTTGATCGCGGGGAAACCGGCGACGTCGAGGATCAGCTTCTCCGGGTACATGGCGGTGACCTGACCACCCGGCTCGGGCAACGCGTCGATCACCGCCACCGACAGCCCCCGGAAACCGGCGTAGTACGCGGCGAAGAGCCCGGCCGGACCGGCCCCGATCACGGCGACATCGACCTCGCGCATGGCGTACCGTCGCTTTCCGCTTACGGATCAACGCGTGCTGATCTCGACCGTAGGCGGACGGCGGCGGTCGGGCAAGCACGTCCCAGGGGCGCGCCGGAGATTCGCCTCAGGGCAGGCTGAGGGTGGAACCGGAGTAGTCCGGCCCGTCCACGGTCGGTCGCCGCCGACGGAACAGGATCGCCGCCACCACCCCGCCGAGCAGGCCGAACAGGTGACCCTGCCAGGAGATCCGCTCGTCGGTGGGGAGGATGCCGACGAGCTGCCAGCCGTAGAGCAGACCGACCAGGAGGAAGACCGCGAAGTTCCACCAGCTGCGCTCGACGATGCCCCGGGTGAGCAGGATGCCCAGGTAGCCGAAGATGACGCCACTGGCGCCGACCACCACCGAGTTGGGCGAGCCGGTGAACCACACGCCGAGCCCGCTGACCAGGATGATGACCAGGGTCGACCAGAGGAACCGGCGGGCGCCGGCGGCGAGGACGAAGGTGCCCAGCAGGATCAGCGGGATGCTGTTGCTGTAGAGGTGGTCGAAGCCGTGGTGCAGGAACGGGGAGAAGAAGACCCCGTCCAGCCCTTCGATGCGTTGCGGGATGATGCCGGCGGTGGCGTCCAGGCCGAACGCGAGCCCCTGGTCGACGGCCTCGATGAGGAAGAGGAACGGGACCACCGCGCACATGGCGACGAACGCCCGGCCGAGCGAGGCGTAGAACGCCTCGGTGCCGAACCGGTAGGGGTCGCCGCTTGGCGGGTGCAGGGTCACTCCACAACTGCTATCAGCAAAAGCGGCCGACCGCCACTCGCGTCCCGTCCGGGGGTACGCACAGAGGCAGGGCGGGTGCTGCTCCACCCGCCCTGCCTCTGAAAGGCCGTCAGTAGTGGCCGTTGTTCTGGAAGTAGGTCCAGGCGCCACAGGGTGACTTGTACCTGCCCTTGATGTAGCCCAACCCCCAGATGATCTGGGTCGCCGGGTTGGTCCGCCAGTCGGACGCGACGGAGCCCATCTTGCTGCCCGGCAACGACTGCGGAATGCCGTACGCGCCGGAGGACGAGTTGCTGGCCTTGTGGTTCCAGCCGCTCTCCTTGGTCCAGAGCTTCTCCAGGCAGGGGAACTCGGCGATGCCGAAGCCCTTGTCGATCATCAGGGCGCAGCCGATCTTGCGGTTGCCGCTGTACTCCGCGCAGGACGCCGGGATCTGCCCGTCGTACGGCTTGGCGGCCTCGTTCGCCGCCGCGCGTTCGCGCTTACGGGAGGCCGCGGCGGCCTCGGCCTTGCGGGCCCGCTCGGCGGCCTCCTTGGCGGCCTCGGCCGCTCGCAGCTTGGCCTGGTACTCGACGGCCCGCTGCTTGGAGAACTGCACCCGGTGGGCGGCCTGCCGCTCACGCTGGTACGCGAGGTCCGCTCGATCGACCTCGACGCTGACCTGGTCGGTCAGGGCCTGTTGCTGGGTTTCCCGGTCTTCGCCCAGGTAGAAGCCACCGGCAACGCCCACGGAGAGCAGCGCTACAGCAGCCGTACGGGCGCCCAACCGGCTCCACAGCCGACTCACGAAGTGGTCCCTTCGTCGGGAGCAAGGACGTGGCGCGGCGCAGGCCAGAGGTGGCCGTCAGCCGTGCCACGAGCGCCCCGACCGGTTGCCGGTCGCGCCGACGCACCGACCTTCGCCGATGCCGTCCGTCTCGGGACGAACGATCACCAACGATTCCGATGGTGCGTGGACGCTCGTTGGACACGATTGCGCACAGTGAGGCTGATGGGAAACCAACCAGGCTGTTTGTGATCTGCGCCACACGTAGAATGCGGACAAAAGCCCACATAACCCCCGTCAGATGGGGATGTCCTCCAGAAGGTCCGTGACCATCGCGGCGATCGGCGACCGCTCCGAACGGCTGAGGGTGACGTGCGCGAAGAGCGGATGACCCTTGAGCGCTTCGATGACAGCCGTCACCCCGTCGTGCCGGCCGACCCGCAGATTGTCCCGCTGGGCCACGTCGTGGGTGAGCACCACCCGGGAGCCCTGCCCGATCCGGGACAGCACGGTCAACAGCACCCCGCGCTCCAGCGACTGGGCCTCGTCCACGATCACGTAGGCGTCGTGCAGGCTGCGCCCGCGGATGTGGGTCAACGGCAGCACCTCCAGGATGCCCCGCGAGGTGACCTCCTCCAGCACGTTCTCGTGCACCACCGCGCCGAGCGTGTCGAAGACCGCCTGGGCCCACGGCGACATCTTCTCCGACTCCGAGCCCGGCAGGTAGCCCAACTCCTGGCCACCGACGGCGTACAGCGGGCGGAACACGATCACCTTCTTGTGCCGGCGGCGCTCCATCACCGCCTCCAGCCCGGCGCAGAGCGCCAACGCCGATTTGCCGGTGCCGGCCCGGCCGCCCAGCGAGACGATGCCGATCGACTCGTCCAGCAGCAGGTCCAGCGCGATCCGCTGCTCGGCCGAGCGGCCGTGCAGCCCGAACGCCTCCCGGTCACCCCGGACCAGACGTACCGACTTGTCCGGCAGCACCCGACCGAGCGCGGAGCCGCGCGCCGAGTGCAGCACCAGACCGGTGTGGCAGGGCAGCCCGGCCGCCTCGTCGAGGTCGAGCGTCTCGCCGGCGTACAGCTGGCCGATCTGCTCCTCGCTCAGCTCCAGCTCCGACATGCCGGTCCAGGTCGGGTCGCTGGCCTGGCCGTGGCGGTACTCGTCGGCACGCAGACCCACCGAGGCCGCCTTGACCCGCAGCGGCATGTCCTTGCTGACCAGGGTCACCTCCCGCCCCTCGGCGGCGAGGTTGAGCGCGACGGAGAGGATCCGGGCGTCGTTGCTCTCGGTGCGGAAACCGGGCGGCAGGACACCGTCGTCGGTGTGGTTCAGCTCCACCCGCAGGGTGCCGCCGACGTCGTTGGCGGGCACCGGGCGGTCGAGTCGGCCGTGCCGAACCCGCAGGTCGTCGAGCATCCGCAGCGACTGCCGGGCGAACCAGCCCAGCTCCGGATGGTGCCGCTTGCCTTCCAACTCGGTGATGACCACCAGGGGCAGCACCACCTCATGCTCCGCGAACCGGTGGAACGCCGCCGGATCGGAGAGCAGCACCGATGTGTCCAGGACAAAGGCCTGGCCGGCTGGTCGTGGCTCCTTGGGGTCGGCCGGCGCGGCGGCCGCCGAACGGCGGCTCCTGGTGGCGCGGCGGGTCGTGGCAGTCGCGGCCGGGGTCTGGTCGGCACCGGCGGTGGTACGGCGAGTCGTCACAGGCCTGCTCCGACGGATGGGCACCCGCCACCCGTGTTCCGCCTCCTCCGGTGCCCGGGGACACGGGGTCGGATGCGGAACCCCGTGCGCGAGGTCGCAGATCCGGGCGGACCGGCTGGCTCGGGAGAACCCCGTGCCATGCCTAGACGCTAGCCCCGCCGGACCTTCCCGGCTAGAGGTCGGACGTGGATCTCCCAAGACGCGCTCGTGAACACCGTTCCGACCTGGCCCACACCAGCCAAGAGGCGCGGCGGAACCGGCCGGGATGCATGCCCCCTGCGCGCATCCCGGCCGGTGGGGCCACCGTCACCGGTCTGACGTGACCCCGACGGTGCGTGTCCGCCGCGGACTACGCACCGCGTTCGTGGCGCCGGTCGGCGGGGTGACCGGCCGACCGACCTCAACCGGTACGTCGGACGAGCGTGCCGGTCGGGTGCCGCCCGGTGATCGGGGCGGCCGGCGCGCTGAACGACGAACCGGTGTACGTGGTGCCGGGGCGTTCGACCGCGTCGGCGGAGCGGACCACACCCGCGGGCGAGACCGACAGGGCCGAGGCGATCGCCGCCTGGGCGTCCCGACGACGCCGGTTCCAGGCGCCCCGGTCACCGTCGAAGTAGCCCTGCCGGTAACCGAAGCGGTAACCGATGCGGTAGCTGAGCTGCCCGTGCAACCGGCCGGCGGCGTAGCTGGTGGCCCCGAGCACCAGGACGAGGAACACCGCGAGAAACGGGCTCATCGGGCAGCTCCGGCCCAGCCGGGACGCCAGGTCATCGCTCCTCCGGCTCAGTTGTGGTGGGGTCGGCGACGAGCAGCCGGTCCAGGTCGTCGGTGCTGACCTCCTCGACCAGCTCGACGCTGATCCGGCAGCCGTCCAGCACGACTTCGGCCACCGAGGACCGGCGGATCTCGCCGCCGGCGTCGTAGACCCGGACGCTCAGCTCCGGGCAGCCGAGATGGGTACGCCAGGCGTTCCATTCGGCACGATCACCGACGCTCAGCGACAGGTAGCGGCAGCCTCGGGCGAGGTAGAGGCGCCAGGGGGCGGTCAGCCCCGCGGCGACCCCCTCGGCGATCAGCCCGAAGGCCTGGGCGCGGGTGGCGAGCTCGGTCACCACGACCCCCTGGCACCGGGGGCATGACGCATGTGAGCACCAATCGTCTCATGCACGTGACACACCGTAGATTGTCCCATGGGCGTGACAGTATCAGCTTTTCGTCCGCTTACGTTCGCCACTACGTTCATCTATTCTGCCCGCGTGACACCCCTCAACAGTGGCACCGACTCGTTTACCGGAAATCCGAATCCTTTGTCACGTCCGCGTGACAGTGGCGCGCCGGGGCGCACACCCGCGGCCGGCTGGCCGTACCGTCACGGGGTGACCGAGACGGCCAATGCGCGGAAGATCGCCTTCGCCACCTTCGTCCGGCGGGCCCTGGACGAGGCGCGGGCGACCCGAGCCTGGAGCGGCACCGAGGTGTCCCGGCGCACCGGCGTCTCCCGGCAGACCATCAACCGGTGGGTGCGGGGCGACTGGGCCAGCGACCCGGAGGCCGAGCGGGTGGTCGCCTTCTGCGAGGGCCTGGGGCTGAACCCGGCCGCCGCCTTCGCCGCGCTCGGCTGGGACCGCACCGCGGCCGGCCCCCGCACCGGCCAGGCCGCCCCTCCGATGGACCCGGACGTGGAGGCGCTGCTGCGCCGTCTCATCGATCCGCAGGTGTCGGACGCGGAGAAGTTCCACATCCGCGAAACCATCAGGTACCTCGCATACCGCCCAACGTTGCCGGTCGATGTCCAAAAAAGGGGCAATCAGGCAGGCTAGTTCCTCAGATAGCGAAAGAACGCCTGGTCGGGTTCATTCGTTTGCCTCCGGGGCCGGAACGGGCACGCTAGCGTCCCTATTCGTACTGCTTGGGCTCGTCATCGGCGGGGGGACGGGACAAGGCCGAACCCAGCCCTGCGGGACAGAAGGAGGGGTCTGTCCATGACCCTGAAGTGGTTGGCAGTCGTGGTCGCAACGGTGTCGGTGACACTGTGGGCGACCGGCAACACGGTGACCCTCGCGGTCGACGGCGGGCAGCTTCCGCTGCTCGTCAACCTCTTTGCGCTCATCACCGCCGGCACCGCGGTCGTCCTGGCCGTCGTCGCCGAGCTGCACGAGCGTCTGAACAACCGAATCAGCGCGCTCACCGAGTTCCTGGTGGCACGGCTCAACGAGATCGAGAACCACACCGGCGATCGCAACACCGGGTTCGTGGAGGGCTACCTGTTGAGCCACGGCCAGGAGGCGGCGGTGGTGCCGTTCGGTCGCCGCGGACGAGGAGCCGCCGAACGCTGATCGCATACCGCTGAACGGGTAGCTCGGCCAGGAATGAGCCTGGATCGCCGGGGTACGCTGACGCGCGTGCCGCCGTTGAATCTGGGCAATCAGCAGCCGAGAACCCCGTTGAACGCCGACCAGGCCTGGCGGACAACCGCCAGCCGGGCGGCCGGGACCGTGCTCTTCTTCGACTTCGACGGCACGCTCGCGCCCGTCGACGACGATCCGACCGCGGTACGCCCGGCGCCCAAGGCGTTGGCCGCGATCGAGGCGCTGGCCCCGATCGTGCAGCGGGTCGCGATCGTCTCCGCCCGACCCGTCGAGTTCCTGAGGGATCAGCTCGGCGGGCTCGTCGGCGTGGACCTCTACGGCCTCTACGGGCTGGAGCACAGCCACTCGGGCGGGGACACCGTCACCGAACCGGCCGCGCTGCCCTGGGTGCCGACCATGGCGGAGCTGGCCGACCTGGCTCGGGCGGAGCTGCCGCCCGGCACGCTGGTGGAGTACAAGCGGCTTTCGGTCGCGCTGCACTGGCGTACCGCCCCGCAGCTCGGCGCGACCGTGCAGCAGTGGGGGCAGGCACAGGCCGACCGGCTGGGGTTGCGCTCGCAGGCCGGGCGGATGGTGCTGGAGCTCAAGCCGCCAGTCGACCGGGACAAGGGCATGGTGATCGGCGAGGCGATCAAGGGGGCCACCGGCGCCTGGTACTTCGGCGACGACGTCTCCGACATCAAGGCCTTCGCCGCGCTGCGCGCTCGCGCCGCCGCCGACCCGGACTTCCTCGGCATCTGCGTGGCGGTGGCCAACCCGGAGACCGGCCACGAGGTGGCCAACGCCGCCGACCTGACGATCGAGTCGCCGGCCGCCCTGGGCGACTTCCTCACCCGGGCGCTGACCCACCTGCCGTGACCCACCTGACCTGACCGAGCGGCGACCGAGGGCGTCGCCGCCGGGTCAGGCGCCGTAGCGGCGTTGCCTGGTGGCGTACGAGCGCAGCGCCCGCAGGAAGTCGATGTGCCGGAAATCCGGCCAGTTGAGCTCGCAGAAGTAGAACTCCGAGTGCGCGGACTGCCAAAGCATGAAACCGGACAGCCGCTGCTCGCCACTGGTGCGGATGACCAGGTCCGGGTCGGGCTGGCCCCGGGTGTAGAGGTGCTCGGCGATGTGCTCGACGTCCAGCACCTCGGCCAACTCCTCGAGCGTGCCGCCGGTGGCGGCGTGCTCCAGCAGCAACGACCGGACCGCGTCGGTGATCTCCCGGCGACCGCCGTAGCCCACCGCGATGTTGACCTCCGCGCCGCCGGTGCGCTCGCGGGTGCGCTCCTCGGCCCCCTTGAGCGCCGCCGCGGTCTGCGCCGGCAGCAGGTCGAGCGCCCCGACGATGCGCAGCCGCCAGGGGTTGCCCTCCTCGGCCAGCTCCACCACCAGATCCTCAATGATCTTGAGGAGAGGGTCCAGCTCACTGGCCGGACGGCGCAGGTTGTCGGTGGCCAGCAGGTAGAGGGTCACGTGCCCGACGCCGGCCTGGTCACACCAGCCGAGGACATGCTTGATCTTCGCCGCGCCGACCCGGTGCCCGTCGTTCGGGTCGACGAAGCCCATTTCCCTCGCCCATCGGCGATTGCCGTCGCACATCACCCCGACGTGCCGGGGCACCGGCTTACCCGCGAGCTTCGCCGTGAGCCGGCGCTCGTACACGGAGTAGATAAGGTTCCGCAGCGTCATCACCTAGCAGCGTAGCGACCCTTGCGCCAGTTCACTGCCTCGGAGCCCCATCCCCGCCGCCCAGACCGACGCCGATCATTGCGAGCGTACGAGCGGTGAGGCGTCCGTCACCCAGTCCCAGCTCGACCACGTCGTAGAACACCCGGTCGTCCCGACGGGCGGCCCGGACCGCCGCGTCCACCACCCGGCGGCGCCGGGCCAACCAGGCCGCGACCGAACTGTGCCGCAGGTGGGTGCCGAGGCGACGACGCAACCCGTCGGCGTAGCGGCCAACCGCACCCTCGGGCGAACGGGCCGCCGCCGACCCGGCCAGCGCGCCGGAGAGCAACGCGTAGAAGATCCCCTCCCCGGTGAACGGATTGATCAGTGACAGCGCGTCGCCGGCCAGCAGCGTGCGCCCCCGCCCCGGCGTCGGCCGGTGGGTGGAGAGCGGCAGGTGATGGGCGCGCAACGCGGTCACGGTCGCCAGGTCGGTGCCGGGCAGCAGCGCGGCCAGCCGGTCCAGCAGGTACGCCCGGCTCAGCGGCTCACCGCGCAGGACCTCCCCGTACCCGACGTTCGCCCGTCCGTCGCCGATCGGAAACGACCAGGCGTACGCCGGCCAACGCGCCTTCGAGGTGACGATGAGCTGCTCGGCCGGGCCGGGCAGAGCCGGGGCGTACCCCCGGATGGCCAGCGCGAGATGCCGGTCCGGATTCTGCGGATGGCCGAGCGCCCGACGGACCACCGAGCCGGCGCCGTCCGCGCCGATCACGACCCGCCCGGACACCTGCCCGTCCAGCACCACCCGGTCGGCGCGGGGCTCGACCTGGCGCACGGTGTGCCGGCGCAGCTGCGCGCCGGCGGCCACCGCGGCCGCCACCAGCCGCGCGTCGAAGACTTCCCGGGGCACGGTGTACGCGGGTCGGGGCAGCGCCCGAGCCACCGCACCGCCACCCGGCGCGATCATGCGTAACGCGGGCAGCGGCGAGTAGCCCGCCACCGCCTCGGTCACCCCCAGCTCGGTGAGCACGTCCACCGAGTGCGCGGCGATCCCGTCACCACATGCCTTGTCCCGGGGAAAGTCGGCCCGGTCCAGCAGCAGCACGCTGGCACCCGCCCGGCGCGCCGTCAGCGCGGCAGCCGCCCCGGCCGGCCCCGCCCCCACCACCACCACGTCGAACTCGTCGCCCACCGCGCGCCTCCCTCCAGTCCGACGCGGCACGGCCGCTCCCGCCGGGCGACCCGGTCGGCCTTGCGCGGCCGGACGCCCCGACGATCGCCGCAGCCGTCCCGACGCCGACGCTGTGACCGACGCCACCCGCCATCCTGCCCCCTGCCCGCCCGCGAAGACCGCTCCCGCACTGGACCGACCCGTCTCACCCCCCTCCTTTGCTCTGCACCCCGATAGGCGACAGTCGCGGACGGTAACCGTCGCGTCCGCGGGTGCAGAGCAAAGGAGGATGCAGAGCAAAGCAGGGGCTGGGCAGGGGCTGGGCAAGGGCTGGGCTCTGGTCGGCCGCCGGGTCGGCACCCAGCGGCGTCGGTGCGGGGCCTCGCCGCGCTCAAGGGTTGGGCTCAGGTTAGGCGGCGTCGGGGGCGCGGGCGGCGCGGCGCAGACCGTAGAGCGTCAGCGCCGCGGCGGCGAGTAGCGGGGCTCCGTCGCGGACCAGGCCGTCCACGCCCAGCAGCCACCAGCACAGCGGCAGATCCACCGCGAGTACGGCCACCGTGACGACGACCAGCAGCCCGCGCGCCCAGTCCTTGCCCCGCATCAGGAACGCCGTGCAGAACAGCACGGCGTAACTGGCGGTGATGCCCGCGCCGAACCAGAACAGCACGGCCGGTACCGCGGTCAGTCGACCATCCAGGATGGAACCGCCGGCCACCAGGGCCGGCACCAGCATCAACGGGCTGTAGGTGAAGGCCGCCACCCGGCTGGTCAACAACCAGGCGCTGGCCTGTGGTCGGCGTGGCGGGGTTTCCCGCCAGGAGATGCCGTCCCGGTCGATGACCAGGCGTGGACGGTGCCGGACCAGGTGCCCGGCCAACGCCGACGAGCGGTAGAGCATCCAGACCACCGCGGCACAGAGCGCGGTGAGGATCGCGAAGCCGAGCAGGCCGGGCAGCGGCGGCACCCCCTGCCGGGGCACGATGAGCCGGCCGACCGCGAAGATCGTGGTGACCGCGAGGATCAGCCCGAACGGGCGCGCCGCCGTACGACCCCGGCGCACATGCCCGATCACCAGCAGGAAGCCGAACGAGCGCAGCATGGCCCAGCCGGTCCGGACGGCCAGCCCGAAACCCTGCTCCGGGGCGTACCACCAATTGAGCAGCTCGACCACGACGGTGGCCGCCGCCGTCGTCGCCAGCAGGATGGTCAGCACCCGGACGGCGGACGGCCGCCGGACCTGGGTCTCGGCGGCCGTCCTCATGGGATCCGACAATGCCCGCAGGGGGCGGTCTTCACACCTGGCGCTGCGGCTGTTCGGCGTCGAGGCGGGCGCGCAGAGCGTCCAACTCGGCCCAGAGCACACCGGGCAGCTTGTCACCGAACTTTTCGAACCACTCGGTGATCATCGGCAGCTCGTTGCGCCACTCGTCCGGGTCGACCTTCAGCGCGATCCGGACGTCCTCCGGGGTCATGTCCAGGCCCTCGACGTCCAGGGCGTCCTGCGCGGGGACCATGCCGATCGGCGTCTCGACCGCGTCGGCCGTGCCCTCGATCCGCTCGACGACCCACTTGAGCACCCGGGAGTTCTCCCCGAAGCCCGGCCAGAGGAACGAGCCGTCCGGGTCCTTGCGGAACCAGTTGACGTAGTAGATCTTCGGCAGCTTCGCCTCGTCGCCGTCGGTGCCCTTGCCCATCTCGATCCAGTGCCGGAAGTAGTCCCCGGCGTGGTAGCCGATGAACGGCAGCATCGCCATCGGGTCCCGCCGGACCACGCCGACCGCGCCGGACGCGGCGGCGGTCGTCTCCGAGGAGAGCGTGGCGCCCATGTAGACGCCGTGCACCCAGTCGCGGGCCTCGGTGATCAGCGGGACGGTGTCCTTGCGGCGGCCGCCGAAGAGGATCGCGTCGATCGGTACGCCGTTCGGGTCGAAGTACTCTTCGGCGAGGATCGGGCACTGGGTGATCGGGGTGCAGAACCGGCTGTTCGCGTGGGAGGAAAGGCTGTCGCTCTCCGGCGTCCAGTCGTTGCCCTTCCAGTCGATCAGGTGCGCCGGCGGCTCACCCATGCCCTCCCACCAGACGTCGCCGTCGTCGGTGAGGCCGACGTTGGTGAAGATGGAGTTGCCCCGGTCCAGGGTGCGCATGGCGTTGGCGTTGGTCTTCCAGTCGGTGCCGGGCGCGACGCCGAACAGGCCGTACTCGGGGTTGACCGCGTAGAGGCGGCCGTCCGGACCGAACCGCATCCAGGCGATGTCGTCGCCGATGGTCTCGACCTTCCAGCCGGGAATCGTCGGCTCCACCATCGCGAGGTTGGTCTTGCCGCAGGCCGACGGGAACGCGCCGGCGATGTGGTAGACCCGACCCTCCGGTGAGGTGATCTTGAGGATCAGCATGTGCTCGGCGAGCCAGCCCTCGTCCCGGCCCATCACGCTGGCGATCCGCAGCGAGTAGCACTTCTTGCCCAGCAGCGAGTTGCCGCCGTAACCCGAGCCGTACGACCAGATCTCCCGGGTCTCCGGGAAGTGCGAGATGTACTTGGTGTCGTTGCACGGCCAGGCGACGTCCTCCTGGCCGGGGGCGAGCGGGGCGCCGATCGAGTGCAGCGCGTGCACGAAGTCCGTGTCGTCGCCCATCCCCTCCAGGACCCGGGTGCCCATCCGCGTCATGATGCGCATCGAGGCGACCACGTACGGGCTGTCGGTGATCTCGACACCGAACATCGGGGACTCGGCCTCGACCGGGCCCATCACGAACGGGATGACGTACATGGTGCGACCGCGCATGGAGCCCCGGTACAAATCCGTCATCGTCCGCTTCATCTCGGCCGGCGCCATCCAGTTGTTGGTGGGGCCGGCGTCCGCCTCGTCGACGGAGCAGATGTAGGTGCGCTCCTCGACCCGGGCGACGTCCGTCGGGTCGGTGCGCGAGTAGAACGAGTTGGGCTTCTTCTCGGGGTTGAGCCGGATCAGGGTGCCGGCCTCGACAAGCTCATCGGTGAGGCGGCGCCACTCCTCGTCGGACCCGTCCACCCAGACGACACGGTCGGGGGTGGTCAGTTCCGCGACCTCACGGACCCAGGCGAGCAGTTTCGGATGGGACGTCGGGGCCTGATCGATACCCCGCACAACAGCCGGAGCAACCATGACACATCTCCTTGTGGTCGACGCTGACCGATCTATGGGATGCACGAGACTCGGCGGCGCGATGCGTCGCCTTCGTGGAAACCTGGGATTGGCCTCAGCGTAAACCGGGCAGCCTTCCGAGTCAGTGGGACAGGTTGTGAAGAACTGCACAAGCTGCGGCCTCGCTGCGGCATCACGAGCTGATACCCGCTTTCCCGCGCAGTTTCACGCAAATCTTGTTGTGCACCCCGGCGGACGCTTGTTGCGGTCGGGCCGTCGACCTGCCCCGCCGACCGGTGCGGGGATTCCCGTTCCGCGGCGGCTCAGTCCTCCCATTTGGCTACGCTCTGTGCAGTGGTTACACACGCGGCGCTGGGCCCCTCGGGGAGACCACGCCCGCTTGCCGTTGCTACCCCTCTGACTGGCCGGCAGCCGGTAGGCTCCCTCCGTGGCCGCCACGATGACCGGGGAACAACCGGGTCCCCGGCAGACCCGACGGGGTCTCGTCGGCTCACTGCTCGACCGCTTCGGTCACCTGCTCCGCGAGATGAGCAAGTTCGCCACAGTGGGTGGTTTCGCCTTCCTCATCGACTTCGCGCTCTTCAACTACCTGACGAGCAGGCACGGCGTCGAGGAGTTGACCGCGAAGACGATCTCCACGGTGATCGCGGCCACCGTCGCCTTCGTGGGCAACCGGTTCTGGACCTGGCGGCACCGCCAGCGCAACAACGCCGCCCGCGAGTACGCGCTTTTCTTCTTCTTCAACGCGGTCGGCCTCGGCATCACTGTCGCTTGCCTCGCGCTCAGCCGCTACGGGCTCGGAGCAATCTGGCCGGCCGTGTTCCAGACGCGCCTGGCGGACAACCTCGCCAGCTACATCGTCGGCACCGGGCTCGCCACGCTGTTCCGATTCTGGTCGTACCGGCGGTTCGTCTTCGTCGAAGCGGGAACGCCGACCCTTCCGCAGGTGAATCCCGACCCTGACCACGGGGCGTGACCTGCCGCCCACCTCGTTCGGCCGGTGATCGCCGGCCACACCGACTGCCCTAAGGTGTTTCGCATGCGTCTTGTCCGTCTGCTGCCTGAGCGCTGGCAGAAGTTCATCCACGAGGCGTTCAAGTTCGGCATCGTCGGCGGCATCAACACCGTCATCAACTACGCAGTGTTCAATGCCCTCGCACTGACCGTTTTCGTCAATGGTCAGTTGAAGGCGACCGTGATCGCGACCATCGTCGCCACCATCACGTCGTACCTCATGAATCGGCACTGGACGTACCGCGATCGTCCGAAATCGGCGCTTCGCCGGGAATATCTGCTCTTCTTCCTATTCAACGGTGCTGGCCTGCTCATCGAGCTGGGCGCGGTGGCGGCGGCCAAGTACGGCCTCGGCGTACACGGCCTGCTCGGGCTGAATCTGGCCAAGACCGTCGGCGTCCTGCTGGCCACGCTGTTCCGGTTCTGGTCATACCGGACCTTCGTCTTCCAACCCGTCGCACCGGTCGAGGACGAGATCGCGAAGCCCGAGTCCACCTGGCACAGCGTTCCCCGCGACGAGTGGGACACCATGGCGGGGATGGACCCGGTCGCCGAGTTGGCGGAGTCCGTGTCCGAGCTGGAGGAGGCGGAGTCCGCGCAACGCGCCGACTACCCGCCCGGCACACCCACCCAGGGGCGGCCACCGCGACTGAGCGTCAGCCCCGCCGCCGACCTGGACGCGGAACTCGCCGCGGAGCTGCACGTCGGCACCCGCCGCGCGCGCCGCCGGTGACGACGCCCGACGCCCGTTCCGGCACGGGGCGACCGGCCGAGCTGTTCTTCGAGGATCTCGTCCCGGGGCTCACCGTCGACCTCGGCGTGGTCACCGTGGACGCCGACGAGATGGTCGCGTTCGCCCGCCGCTTCGACCCGCAGTGGTACCACGTCGACCCCGACCTGGCCGCGGCGAGCCGGCACGGCGGCCTGATCGCCAGCGGCTTCTACACGGTCAGCCTGTTCATGCGCGCGTACGTCGACCATCTGCTGTCCCGGGCCGCCGCGGACGCGTCGCCCGGCCTGGAGGAGCTGCGCTGGCTCGCCCCGGTGCGGGCCGGCGACCGGCTCGCGGTGCGGGTCGACGTGATGGGCGCCCGACCGTCGACCGCCCGCCCCGGGCTCGGCACCGTCAGCCTCACCGGCACCATGCTGCGCCTCGGCCCGGACGACCGGCCCGAGCAGGAAGTGCTGCGGACCCGCTTCCGTGGCTGGTTCGCCGTCCGCCCGGTCAAAACCCACCCCGCCGAGGCCGAAGCCGCCGGAACCGACGCTGACCAGCCGGACGGCGACCCGACGGAGACCAGCGGCTCAGCCGAGGCTCAACGACACGACTGACCCGCCCCCGGCACTGCGGCAGGGGCGGGTCTCAACCGGCTCGGTTCAGGTGGTGCTGTCTCGCAGCGGCTTGCCGTCCTGCATGTCGGCGAGCATGTCGCGCATCTCGCCGTCCCCCAGGGAGTGCTTGTCGTGCTGCGCCTCGACCAGCTCGTACAGGGTGGTCTGCACCTTTCCGACGTCCGGCACGTCGGAGAGCACCGACTGGCCGCGCTCACCGGCCGACTCGATGGTGAGCGTCCCGCAGCCGAGCAGCCGCTCGATGAAACGCTGGTTCATCGAGTGGTCGTTGACCCGGGCGAGCGGAAGGTCCCGCCGGTCCCTTGAGAAGACGCCCTGCTGGAGCAGGACACGCTCGTTCGTGAACAGGTAGTGAGTGGTGCGCCAGACCAGGAACGGCCACAGGCCGAGCCAGAGCACCGCGACCAGGGCGATCGCCCCGATCACGGCCAGCGCGATCGAACCGCCGCCGCTCTCGGGCAACAGGAGCACGCCGACCACCACCGCGGCGATGGCCAGCACCAGCACCGCGATCGGCCGGATCAACGCCTTCCAGTGCGGGTGCAGGTGCAGCACGACATGCTCGTCCTCGGTGAGCACGTCTTCAGGAAACGCCACGGGAACCTCCAACGCGATTTTCTAGTCGCGCAGACGGTAAACCCCCCAAGCCCCACCACAACATCCGCCACGCGGCCCCCTCAGCGGAGATGCAGCACATCTCCGGCGGCCAGGGTTCGGGCGCCGGCGGGGGTGGTGAGGATCAGTTGGCCGTCGGGGTCCACTCCGGTGGCGGTGCCGGTCAGGGAGTCGCCGTTGGGGAGCAGGACGCGTACCTCGCGGCCGATCGTCGCGCAGGCCGCCAGGTAGGCGTCGCGCAGGCCGCTGGCCACCGCGTCGCCGCCCGCCGAACGCCACCGGTCGTACCAGTCGGCGAGCGCCCGCAGCAGTGCCCGCAGCAGCGGATCCCGATCGGTGGCCACCGCGCCGGCCAACTGGAGCGAGGTGGCCGGCAGCCCGGTCGGGTTCACCGGCAGCTCGTCGCCGCGCAGCGTCACGTTGAGCCCGATGCCCAGCACGATGGCCGGCGGCTGGTCCGGTACGCGTCCGGGCACCGCCTCGGCCAGCACGCCGGCGCACTTCGCGTCGTCGATCAGCAGGTCGTTCGGCCACTTGAGGGTGGCGTCCAGCTCGGCCAGCCGGGCCACCGCCTCGACCAGCGCCACGCCGGCCAGCAACGGCAGCCACCCGTACCCCGTGGGTGCCGCCGGCAGCCAGCCGCGGTCCGGCACGGCCTCGCCGGGCCGCAGCAGCACGCTCGTGGCGATGCCGGCCCGGGCCGGCGACTGCCAGACCCGACCGCGCCGGCCACGCCCCGCGGTCTGCCGCTCGGCGACCACGACCAGGCCCTCGGGCTCGTCGCCCCGGGCGGCCTCGGCCACGTCGGCGTTGGTGGAGCCGGTCTCGGCGCGCAGCTCCAGCCGGGCCCACGGCCCGTTCGGCGCGACCAGCGCGCGGCGCAGCCGGGCCGCCGACAGCGGCGGCCGATCCAGATCGGTGTACGGGGAGCCCGACATTCCGCCAGCCTACGGCGGTGCTCCGGTCGACACTGAGGCGTACTGCACAGCGGCACCCACCTGAACCATCGTTATATTCCCTGGGTGACTACCGAGACCGGGACCAACATGCACAGCACCGCGGGCAAGCTGGCGGACCTGGAGCGCCGGGTCGACGAGGCGGTGCACGCCGGGTCGGCCCGCGCCGTGGAGAAGCAGCACGCGCGGGGCAAGAAGACCGCCCGCGAGCGGATCGAGATGCTGCTCGACGAGGGGTCCTTCGTCGAACTCGACGAGCTGGCCCGGCACCGATCCACGGCCTTCGGGCTGGAGCGCAACCGCCCGTACGGCGACGGCGTGGTCACCGGCTACGGCACGGTGGACGGCCGGCAGGTGTGTGTCTTCGCGCAGGACTTCACCGTCTTCGGTGGCTCACTCGGCGAGGTCTTCGGCGAGAAGATCGTCAAGGTGATGGACCTGGCCATGAAGATCGGCTGCCCGGTGGTCGGCATCAACGACTCCGGCGGCGCGCGGATCCAGGAGGGCGTCGTCTCGCTCGGCCTCTACGGCGAGATCTTCTTCCGCAACGTGCGAGCCTCCGGTGTCATCCCGCAGATCTCGCTGGTGATGGGGCCCTGCGCCGGCGGCGCGGTCTACTCCCCGGCGGTCACCGACTTCACCGTGATGGTCGACCAGACCTCGCACATGTTCATCACCGGCCCGGACGTGATCAAAACGGTGACCGGCGAGGACGTCGGCATGGAGGAGCTGGGCGGGGCACGTACGCACAACACGCGCAGCGGCAACGCGCACTACCTCGCCACGGACGAGGAGGACGCTGTCGACTACGTCAAGGCACTGCTGTCGTACCTGCCGTCGAACAACCTCGACGAGCCGGTCGTCGTCGAGGCCCCCGCTTCGCTTGAGGTCAATGACGAGGACCGGGAGTTGGACACCCTGATCCCGGACTCGGCCAACCAGCCGTACGACATCCACACCGTCATCGAGCACGTCCTCGACGACGGGGAGTTCCTCGAGGTCCAGCCGCTCTACGCGCAGAACATCGTGGTCGGCTACGGCCGGGTCGAGGGGCGACCGGTCGGTGTGGTGGCCAACCAGCCGATGCACTTCGCCGGCACCCTGGACATCGCCGCCTCGGAGAAGGCCGCCCGGTTCGTGCGCACCTGCGACGCGTTCAACATCCCGGTGCTGACCTTCGTGGACGTACCCGGCTTCCTGCCCGGCACCGGTCAGGAGTGGGACGGCATCATCCGCCGGGGCGCCAAGCTCATCTACGCATACGCCGAGGCGACCGTCCCCAAGGTCACCGTGATCACCCGCAAGGCGTACGGCGGGGCGTACGACGTGATGGGCTCCAAGCACCTCGGCGCGGACCTGAACTTCGCGTGGCCGACCGCGCAGATCGCGGTGATGGGCGCGCAGGGCGCGGTGAACATCCTCTACCGCTCCGAACTGGCCGGCGCCGAGGACCCGGCGGCGGTCCGGGCCGAGAAGATCGCCGAGTACGAGGACACCCTGGCCAACCCGTACGTGGCCGCCGAGCGCGGGTACGTCGACGCGGTGATCGCGCCACACGAGACGCGTACCCAGATCGTCCGGGCGCTGCGCGTCCTGCGTACCAAGCGGGAGACCCTGCCGCCGAAGAAGCACGGCAACATCCCGCTCTGATCTCGCCGCTGCCCTGCTCGCTTGATCCGCGCAACTTCGGGGAAAGTGCTGCCTCCAGGCGCCGGGAGGCAGCAACATCCCTGAGCTAGTTGCATCTTGTTTGTGCTGGTCAGCGGGTCTTGACGTGTTGGGGTGGGGTGTTTTCGGGCTGGCTGAGGGTTTGTTGATCTTCGGGTTGATCGTTTGCCCGGGTGGGTTCAGCGGGTGATCTCGGCGTGGGTGAGCACGAGCAGGGCCCGCACCAGGGTGGTGGCGTCGCGTCGCCAGTCGCGGCGTAGTCGGTGCAGGATGCGCCAGTTCTTCAGGTGGGCGTGGGCGTGTTCGTTGGCGACGCGTTCGCGGGCGATGAGCGCGTTGGTGCGTTTTTCGGCGGGGGTGAGTGTGTGGTTGCGGCAGGCGCGGCGGCCGACGATGACGCTCGGGTTGGTGTCGGGTTGATCGTCGAGGCGGGTGTGGAAGCGGTCGCAGATCACGGCGAGGTCGTGTCGGCGGAGTCGGGCGGGTAGGTGTAGGCGTTTGGCATGGGTGGCCTCGTGAAGCCGGGCTGGTTGCGCTGCGGAGACCCAGAGCAGTCGGCCGCGGTGATCGGTCAGGGTGATGACGCGTAGGTGGTGGGCTTTGTGTTTCGGGCACCAGAGTTGTCTCTCGGCCCGCCCGGTCGGCGCGTGCACGGGGATGCAGGTGCCGTCGAGCAGCACGACCGGGTCGTCGGTGCCGGTGAGCGCGCGTGTGCGGGCGGCCAGGACGCGGTCCAGCCGTGGTGCCCTCCGGGCCAGAACGGTGACGACTTGTGTGACCCAGCGGCGAACGCTGTGGTGTGACACCCCATAGGCGGCGGCCAGGTCGGCGGGTCGTTCACCGTGACGCAGGACAGCCAGCACGATCAGGGCGGTGCTCAGGTCGGGCAGTTTGCGCCATCGTGACTTCACGCTCTCGCGGTGGATCCTCAGCGCCTGAACGGCGAGGGTGAGGGTCTGGGTCGACAACGGCAGCCGGACTTGGTAAACCAGTGCGTGGCCCTCGGCGGGCGCATTGATGTGTGTCACGACCTGAGATCCTCGCCGAGGGTTTACTCATGCCCGATGACGCCACGCCGCACCCACGGCCCTGGCCCTGGCCCTGGCAGATGATCACAACGTAGATCACCATGGGCGCGGCCAGTGGCTGGATCACCACCACCAGCCCCGTCAATACCCGCCGACCAGCACAAACAGGATGCAACTAGCTCCCTGAAGTTGTGCGGATCAAGAAGGGTCAGCAGGGCGGGTTTGCGGCGACGCACATCCGGGCCGCCGCCGCCACGGCGAGCTGACGGAGTTTCGCCTCGGTGCCGTCATCTGCGATGCGCAGCAGCGAGACGGTGTCGCCGACCCGGACGACAGCCAGGAGGGTCGGCGGCGGTGCCTTGGCGAGCGTCTGCCCGGTCTGCACGTCCCGAGGGCCCGTGAGCGAGTCCCGCAGGATGGCGGCGTCGTCCCCGGCGAAGCCCCGCTGCACCACCGCCCACCTGTGGATCACCTCCGCGGTGTGGCTGGTGTCCGGCGTATCCCACTGCGCCACGCTCCGCCACTCGGCGCACGGCGCGACCAGATCGTCCAGACTGGTGAAGAGCTGTCGAGCCGTCTCGGGTGTCAGCCTGAAGAGATCCTGCATGACCAGAGCGTCGCCCGGCACGAGGACGCCCTGGGTGGGCTTCCGCATGAGGGTCTGCGAACGGGACAGGATCGACATCTGCCAGCCGTCCGATCGCCCCTGACTCGTCCGGCAGCGGCCGAGCGTGTCCTCCAACCGGACCGGCTCGCCCAGCCCTGCCTGGCTCAGCTCCACGTAGACCGGCAGTGGCAGGTCCTCCGGCTGCAACAGGGCGTCGAGGGTGATCTCGTGCCGGGTCGGCGAGGCGGAGGCGGCCGGCTGAACCACCGGCGGGGACGTCCTCGGCGCGGCGACCGCCGCGGCGGAAACCCCGGCGAGGGCCAGCACGACGGTCGCCACCACGATCCTGCGCTGGCTGCGGCGACGGGCCTGGGCGCGGATCTCCTCGGGGCCGAGCCACCGCACGTCCCGTAGGTCGCGCTGGATCTGTTCGACAAGCGTCGGGTCGTCACGCATCGGTGGCCTCCTCCAGGTCAGAGACGGCGAGCAGGCCGGCGAGCGCAGCGCGCCCCCGGGAGAGACGGGCCTTGACCGTGCCCACCGGGGCCGCGGTCTCCCGCGCCACGTCGGCGACCGGCATGCCCATCAGGTAGTACAGGGCGATCGCGACGCGTTGTTCCTCGGGCAGTAGACGCAGCGCGGCGACCACCTCGACGGTGTCGGTGCCCGGCCCGGGAACGGTCTCGGTCGCCCCGTGCCGCAGGTAGGCGCGGGCCCGGCTCCGCAGGCTGCGCCACCGACTGACGGCGATCCGGCTGGCCACCACCCGCACCCACGCCTCCGGGTCGTCGTACCCGCTGATCGTCGACCAGCGCTGCCACGCCCGGACGTACGCCTCCTGCACGGCGTCCTGCGCCTCGCCGCGATCGCCGGTGAGGGCGTAGACGAACCCGAGGAGTCGTTGCCGACTCCCCCGGTAGAACTCGTCGAACCCGTCGACGTCCGGCACCCGCTACCTCCCCGTGTCGGTCGCTGGGAACACGCACCGGGCGGGGTGGTCGGTTGCCCCGGTCAGGTGATCAACTTCTCCAACTCGGCGAGCGGGAACGCGCCGGCCGCGATCCGCTCCCGGACCGCCCGGCGTACGGCCCGCTGCACGGCGACGTTGGCCGGCGTCGGTACGCCGTGCAGCCGGCCGAGCAGCGCGATCTCGCCGTTGAGGTAATCGACCTCGGTCGAGCCGGTGCCCCGGGCCAGGCTCTGCCAGGTGGAGCCGCCGGAGCGGGGCTCCCCGTCGACCGGGCGCTGCCCGACCAGGTCGCCGCGTTCGGCCTTCTCCTCCTCCGGGGAGGTGTGCGCGATGCCGGCGGCGGCGAGCGCGGCGACGCCCTCGGCGCGTACCCGCTCGGCCAGCGCGTCCGGGATGTCCCGGCCGAGCAACGCCTGTAGGCCGTTACCGAGGTTGCTGAGCAGCTTGCCGTACTTCCAGCGCAGCACGTCGGTGCGGACCGGGGCGACGAAACCGGCGGCGGTCAGGTCGGCGGCGATCGCCCGGTCGGTGGCGTCGGCGCCACCGGGGTACCGCCCGATGTGGAGCATCCCGGGATGCGGGTAGCCGTTGGCGACCACCACGCCCGGGTCCAGGTGGGTGGCCGGCAGCCAGACGCAGACCGGGTGCACGTCGGCGAAGAGCCGCAGCGCGGCCCGCTCGTTGGCCACCCCGTTCTGCGCGGTCACCAGCGGCAGACGTTCGCCCGCCGTGCCGCCGCCGACCACCGGCGCGTCCACCCAGGCGGCCAACGCGCCGGCGGTGTCCTGCGACTTCACGGTGAGGATCAGCACGGTGTCCGCTGGCAGCGGCTGGTCACCGGGCCGGTCCACCACCGCGAGCCGGGCGGTGACCTCACCGTCGGGCTGCCGCAGGGTCAGACCCCGCGCGCGGATCGTGTCCAGGTGGGCGCCGCGGGCCACCACAGTCACGTCCCGGTCGGCCTGGGCCAGCCGTACGCCGATGGTCCCGCCGACCGCGCCCGCCCCGATGATCACGTATCGCATGGCCTCATTCTGCCCGCCGGTCAGCTGGTCAGGCCGGCGTCGGCGAGGAACGGGCCGGCGAGCAGGAGCGCGCCGGTGATCAGCGCCGCCACGTTGACGAGGGCGAAGACGCCCACCCAGAAGAGCGGCGGGAACGGGGTGAGGCCGGCGAGCTGGTCGGCGTCGGAGGCGGGCATCCGGCCCCGCGAGCGCAGCCGTTGCAGCTCGACCACCGGCCGCACCCCACCGAGCAGCAGAAACCACACCCCGGTGTACGCGAACGCGGCCTGGACCTGCGGCGTCGCGTACCAGGAGACGGCGAACACCAGCGCGCCGGTGACCAGCAACGACACCACACCGAAGGCGTTGCGGATCATGACGAGCATGGCCAGCAGAAGCGCCACCGCCACCCAGAGCAGCAGGGTGATCCGGTTACCGCCGAGCAGCCAGGCACCGGCCAGCCCGACCAGCGGCGGGGCGACGTACCCGGCGAGCAGGGTGAGGATCATGCCCGGCCCGGTGGGGCGACCGGCGGAGAGCGTCAGCCCGGACGTGTCCGAGTGCAGCCGGATGCCGCGCAGCTTGCGGCCGGTGAGCAGGGCGACGAGGGCATGCCCGCCCTCGTGCGCGATGGTGATGGCGTTACGGGCGATCCGCCACGGCAGCCGGGTGGAGACCACCACCAGCGCGACGGCCCCGGTGATCAGCACCAGCAGCGCCGGCGGGTCCGGCTGCGCGCCGAACAGCGTGTCCCACAGGTCGCTCAGCCCGTCGATCGACATCATGGGGCGCGAGCCTACCGGCGGCGTTCCGTGTCGCTGCCGAGGCACCGGCTCGTATCCTGTGAGACTGATCGGGTGGCGAGTGAAGCAGGAGGTGAGCGCCGATGAGTGCTGAACCCCTGGGACGACACCACGTCGGGCTCTGGACCGAGGCCGACTACTTCGCCCTGGGCGAGACCCCGGACCGGATCGAGCTGCTCGACGGGAGCCTGATCGTGAGCCCTGCCCCGAGCAAGCGGCATCAGTTGGTGTCGTGGGAACTCGTCTACAGCCTGCGTCGAGCGGTGCGGTCACAACCGCTCCTCGCCTTCGAGGCGGTCAACGTCCGGCTCGGGGTGGATCGGATCGTCATCCCCGATGTCGTCGTCGCGGCCACCGACGACGAGGGCACGGCGGTGGAGGCCGCCGAGGTGGTGCTCGTCGGCGAGATCGTCTCGCCGGGCAACGCCGCTGCCGACCGGCTGGTCAAGATGCAGCTCTACGCCATCGCGCGAATCCCCTGGTATCTGCTGGTGGAGCAGGACGGGGACGGTCACTCGCTGCGGCTGTTCCGGCTGGACGGCGAGCACTACGTCGAGGACCAGATCGCCAAGCCCGGCGAGACGCTGACCGTCGTCGAGCCGTTCCGCTGGCAGATCGACCCGGCCACGCTGCGCTGATCGTTTCCACCGCAATCCTCGGGGGGCACCGGCGGTCGTTGATGCAAGTTTCCTCGATAACTCTTGCAATCTAGGGCACTAACCTCCAAAGATGGGCGTCAATAGACTGCGTCCCTGGAGGCATTCATGGCCCGTACCCGATCATCGCTGCGCCGCGCACTCGCGGCCGGCCTCACCGTCCTCGCCACCGCGGCGGCGGCCCTGGTCGCGACCGCCGGACCGGCGGCCGCCGCCACCACCGCCGGTGTCGACGTGTCCCGCTACCAGGGCGGCATCAACTGGACAAGCGTCCGCAACGCCGGCATCGAGTTCGCCTTCATCAAGGCGACCGAGGGCACCAGCTACAAGGACCCGAACTTCAACGCCAACTACGTCAACTCGTACAACGCCGGGGTGATCCGCGGGGCGTACCACTTCGCCCGCCCGAACATCTCCGCCGGCTCGACCCAGGCCACCTACCTGGCCTCCAACGGCGGCGCCTGGTCGGCGGACAGCCGCACCCTGCCGGCGGCGCTGGACATCGAGGCCAACCCGTACACCGGCGGCTACTGCTACGGGCTCAGCACCACCGGGATGCGCAACTGGATCCAGGACTTCCTGAACACCTACCGCTCCCGCACCGGCCGGTACGCCGTCATCTACACCACCACGAGCTGGTGGAACCAGTGCACCGGCAGCTGGACCGGCCCGTGGGCCAACCACCCGCTCTGGCTGGCTCGCTGGTCGAGCACACCCGGCGCCCTGCCGGCCGGCGCGTCGGTGTGGAGCTTCTGGCAGTACACCAGCACCGGCGCGGTCGCCGGGATCAGCGGCAACGTGGACCGCAACTACTGGAACGGCGACCGGAGCCGCCTGATCGCCTTGGCCAACAACACCTGACCCGGGCCGTTGGCGGCAGCGGGATCGACGGTCACCATCACGGTCGACAATCGGTCCGGCTGCCGCCACACCACCGGGTACGGGTCAGGCCCGCCGCCGGCTCAGAGCCGGCACCACAGCATCCTCGCGAGCCAGCGCGCCCCGGCGGGTCAACCGCCAGGCGGCCGCGCCAAAGCCGGCAACGATCACGACGCCGAGCAGTGCGACGAGCACCGAAACCCCCGCGCTGACCAGCAGCAGAATCGCGTCGCCGAGCGCCACGAGCATCCACAGTGCCAGCCGGGGCCGAGTGTCCCTCCGTCGGTAACC
The DNA here is from genome assembly GCF_040607895.1 of Micromonospora sp. NPDC005220. NCBI lineage: Bacteria > Bacillati > Actinomycetota > Actinomycetes > Micromonosporales > Micromonosporaceae > Micromonospora > Micromonospora sp. NPDC005220. The sequence continues at coordinate 19,332 of NZ_JBEXHP010000041.1, read as the reverse complement.
CATGTCGTGCCTCCTTCCGTCGTCGACTGTCAATTACCCACGACGACGGAAGGTCATGCGAATGAGTTTCAGTCCTTGCGGTCGGGCACGAAACCCTTGGCGATCCGGTCGAAGTCCGGCAGCTTGGCCTGCCAGTCCTTCTCCGCGATCTCCCAGCGCAGGGCGTAACCACGGTTCTTGGCCGTCACGAACCCCCGATTACGGACGTGGATTCTGGTGCCGTCGCGGGTCTCCAGCCACTCCCAGTCCGCGCAGGTCTTCCAGAAGTTGCAGGGCTCGATACCGATCTTCTGGTAGTCGTTGACGAGCCCCTTGCGGTTCGGCTCCTGGCCCTGCCAGTCCTTCACCGCGTCCTTCTTCGGGGTGTTGGTCCACTGCACTAGCAGCAATCCCGGCCCGCTGGACTGGTTGAAGACGACCGTGTTGCGGTTGACCTGGCTACGCACCCAACCATCGGGGATCGGCAGGGCGAAGCCGGTCGGGTCGCGGTGCAGCTTCCAGCCCGCCGGCAGCGCGTTCGGGTCGGCCGAGGGGGTGGCCGAGGCCGTCGGGCTCGGCGCACCGGTGGTGGGCGGCGGTGGCGCGGCAGCGGAGGTCGGCGCGGGCGCCGAGGTCGCGGCAGCACCGGTGGGGTTGGCCTGCGGGGTCTTGGGATCGTCCTTTGTCAGCAGCGGCACGACCACCACGAGGCCGATCAGCAGCAGCGCGACCACGGCCCCGATCAGCAGGTTGCGTCGGATGTTGTTCGGCTTCGTGCCGTCCGACGGCGGCACCGCCGCGCGGCCGGCCGGACTCACCGGCGGCATGAGCGACGTCGGCGTGGTCGGTTTGCGCTGCTCCGGAGCCACCGGCGGACCATCGACAACCGTCGGCTCGTCGTCGACGTCAGTCGTACCGTCGCCGCTCGTGTCGGGCGCGGCCGCGACCTTCGCGGTCGGCTCGGCATCAGGCGGGTCGACCTCGGACGGACGGTCGATCATGGCGGTCGGCTCGGCCGGGGCTGCGGTCGGCTCGGCAGGCACCAGTGCGGTCGGCTCGGCGGGCACCAGTGCGGTCGGCTCAGCTGCCGCACCGGAGGAGACGGCGGCCGTCGGCGTGGCATCAGCGGCGGGGGGCGCGGCGGCAGCAGCGGCGGAGGTGGTCGCGGCGGCGGGCGGCGGCGACACCGGCTGGTCCACGCTCTCAGCGGGTCGCGGCGCCGGCACGTGCGGCGGGCGCGGCTCGCGCGGACCGTTCGGCCCTGGCCGGCGTACGCCATCGAGCAGTGAAATTCCGCGCGACCGCTTGCCCCCGGCGCGGCGCAGCAACCGCTCCGCCACCTCGGCGGTGATCCGCTCGTTCGGATCCTTGCGCAACAACCCGTTGAGCACAGCCTTGAGCGGACCGGCGTTTTTCGGTGGCGGAATCGGCTCGGTGGCCAACGCGGCCAGGGTGCCGATCGCCGACGGCCTGGCGTACGGCGACTTGCCCTCGACCGCCGCGTAGAGCGTCGCGCCCAACGACCACAGGTCGGCCTCCGGCCCGGCCGTGCCGTCCCGGGCCCGCTCCGGCGAGATGTACGCGGGTGAACCGAGCACCATGCCGGTGCGGGTCACGTTGGGGTCGCCGGGGATTGTGGCGAGACCGAAATCGGTCAGCACCACCCGGCCGTCGTCGCCGAGCAACACGTTGCCGGGCTTCACGTCGCGGTGCATGACGCCCGCCTTGTGCGCGGCGCTGAGGGCACCCAGCACGCCCAGGCCGATCTCCACCGTGCGGGCCACCGAAACCGGACCGTCCTCGGCGAGAGTGTCCTGCAACGACTTCGACGCCACGTACTCCATGACGATCCACGGATCGCCGTCGGTGCGCAGCACGTCGAAGATGCGGACGACGTTGGCGTGGTTGAGCCGGGCGATGGCTCGCGCCTCCCGCAGCGAGCGCTCGCGCATCTCGCGGCGCTCCTCGTCGGTGAGACCTGGCGGCGGCACCAACTCCTTGATGGCGACGTCCCGGTGCAGCACCTCGTCGCGCGCCTTCCACACCCGGCCCATGCCGCCCTGGCCGAGCGGCGACAGAAGCCGGTATCGGTCAGCGACGAGTTGGGGAAGCGCGTTCGACATCGGTGAGACGGTACCCGGACCCGCTGACGCTCACACCGCCGGCACGCCACTGTGCGTTCCCCGTAACTTCCGGCCGCGTACCCTGGCGGCATGTCTGCCGAAGAGCCGCTGTTCCGGGTCGTCCGCGGCGTGCCCACCGCCGAGGAGTTGGCCGCTCTGGTGGGGGCGATCATCATCCGGTCCCGCCCGGCCGTCGTCCCCGCACCCGCTTCCACGTCCGCCTGGGCGCGCAGCGGCCGACCGGGCAGTTCCCGTGGGTGGCGCGCCGCCGGGCTGCCCCGCTGACCACGAGACCCGCCGTACGGGGGCTGCCACGGTGGCGTTGAGCCGTTAACCTCACTCAGGGAAACTGTGCCGTTACGGGTAGGGAGGGTCCATGATCCCCGAAGAGGACCGGCCAGCACCCTGGCTACGCGGTTACGGCGGCATCGAAGCCGACATCAGCCAGCTCAGAGAGTTCGCCGACCGGCTCGCCGCCGAGGTCGAGAGCAACTACGCGCCGCACCTGTCGTACATCGCCGAAGACATGTCCGCGAAGCTGCCCAACCCGTGCGACGCCTTCATCGAGCTGGTCACCTTCCTGCACGCGCACCACGAGACGCAGCAGGCCACCGCCGACATGGTGTACGCCGTCCGAGGCGCCACCGGCCACCTCGCCGCCGCCGCCGACCAGGTCGCCACCCACTACGCCGACACCGACGCCTTCACCGCCACCCGAGTAGTCGACGTGCAACGAGCCCTCGCCAACCCCGCCAGCGTGCTTCCCGGCGGCCCGACGCCGACCCTGACCGACCCGACCAGCCCCGACGCCGAAGGGCCGGTGATGCTGCCGTGATCGAACGAGGCGCCGGCCGCGCCCCCGGCCTCACCGACTGGCAGCTCATGGACGTCAACAGCATGTGGGCCTGCCTTCAGGACCACGACACCGCCAACCACTGGAAGCAGGTCGCCGGCTGGCGCAAGGTCTGCGACCTGGCGCAAACCCACCTCGGCCGCCTCCAGCAGTACCGACGCGGACTCGCCGAGGCATGGCCCCCCGAAACCAGCGCCGCCTCCCGCACGTACCTCGCCGAACTCGACGAACTCATCGACAAGGTGCAGCGCACCCACGACGCCGCCGCCGCGAACTACACCGCACTCTCCGCCGCGACCCAGGCCATCGGCACCACCCGCGCCGCACTCCGCAAGATCTACGAGGAGTACGCGACCAAGTTCCAGCAGAAGCAGGCGTACGAGGCGATGGTCGCCGACCCGAAAGCGGTGATGGGCAACCGGGCCACCCAGCCGCCCGTTGCTGATGGGGAACTGGAACGGCTGAACGCGCAGGCCCGCTCCATGATGTTCAACCTGAGCGGAGAACTCCAACAAGCCCAAGCAACCCTTCAAAAACCACCCCCGCGACCCGCCCCTCGCGTCGACGAAGAGGGTACTGCTGCGACAACAACTGCAGCTCCCACTATTCCTCCTATTGTCGCGGTTCCCATTCGATCAACCGCACGAATATCGCCATCCAGCGGCTCTGCAGGCGATTCACGAAGTGACCGAATGCCGATCACAAGAGGAGTTGGCCCTGTCCTTGGCGGGGCGCCCGCAGTGCCAATACCCACCACTCAAGACTTGCCACGCGGCCAACAGGCGGGACCCGCCAACCAGCCAACTGGCATGGGTATACCACCCACGAGCCCCGGACCCGTTCCTAACGCGTCAAGGATCCTTAGGCCGCCAACTGAGCAACGCGGGTCAACGGGGCGCCCGTTACCCGAGGCGCCGAGAGCCAATGGGGTTAATACGACCCCAACACCTCGGCCAGCTCCACCAAGCGGCTTAATCGGTGGAGTACCGGGTCTTGGCCTCGGGCCATCTAACAGCGGTCCGACTGCACCGCGTCGGGTCAATCCCGTCGGAGGCGTCATCGGTGGTGGTAGCGCTGGGACAGCGCCAACGGGAGGGGCGGGCTCGCGGCCGAGCGCTCCGCGTGCACTCGGGAGCGTCCACGGCATGTCGCCCATTGGTGGTGCACCTGGAACTGGGGCCGGTTGGCACGCGGGCACCCCGCCTACTCGGCCTAGCCGATGGGTTCATGGAGACGGTGACGGCGAGTCCAACCGATGGGACCCGGATCATCCGTGGAGGACGGAGCAAGGAGTCGCACCTGTGGTGCTCCCGCCCGACGAGGACGGCCCAATCGACCCGGGCCCCGCTCTCGGCCTTCCTCGGTGAGGTCGTACCTCGCCCTCCCCCTCTTGCTGGCAGTGAGCCTTCCGGGAGGAATTCCAGAGCCTGCATTACAAGCGCGCGACAACTACGCTCGTGTCGAGCAATGGCATCTCAATTTCCTCAAAATTTCCGATGCCCACAAGGTCAGCCAAGGCGATGGAATAATCGTTGCCCTTCCCGACAGTGGCGTAGATCAGCATCCAGACCTAAGGGGCAACCTGCTTGCTGGCAAGGACGTGATCGCTGGAGGCGGCGGCGATGGATTGACCGATAGAGACGGCCACGGCACGGGGATGGCCGGCCTCATCGCAGCCCATGGCGACGAAATTTCTGGTGCGCTCGGCATTGCCCCAAGGGCCAAAATCCTGCCGATATTTTGTTCACCGCCAGGCGAGGATGGCGATTCAGAATCATTGGCAGCAGCAATAGAGTACGCCATCAGCGGCGGCGCCGATGTCATCAGCATCTCAATTGCTGGCGGGGTAAGCGCTCGACTGCAACAGGCAGTCAGAATTGCCTTACAAGCTGACATTGTAGTTGTTGCCGCCGCTGGCAATGCGCCGTGGAGCCAACTGGTGGGCTACCCAGCACGTTACCCGGAAGTTATCGCTGTCGGTGGAATCGACCGAGACGGGAGACGTGCTGCCGTGTCGGTGACTGGGCCGGAGATCGACGTGGTTGCGCCCGCGGTTGACATCTACAGTACGAGCATCGATGGCAAGTACCGCAAAGGCACTGGTACCTCTGACGCGACGGCGATCGTGGCGGGCGCGGCTGCGTTGATCAGGTCGAAGTACCCCTACCTGCCGGCGCGAGAGGTGGCGCACCGGCTCACGGCTACCGCCATCGACAAGGGGCCTCCCGGGCGCGACGACGAGTACGGCTATGGGGTGATCGATCTTGTGGCGGCGCTGACGGCAGACGTACCGCCGCTGGGGTTTGAATCGGTGAGCGCTCCGGCCGGTGCTGGCCCGACCACGACGGCTGGCGCTCAGCCAGGCAACGAGAGTGATGGTGCGACCGCGCGCGGCCTCGCCACCCTTGGCGTGCTTGTGGCTGCCGGGGTCGGGTGGGCGGTGATAGCGCGGCGCCGCCGACGGGGCGATGATCCGCCGCCGAAAATCAGCCGCTGATCGACTCGGGTTTCTTGATGTCGGGGTGTCCGGGACGGCGGGATACCCCGTTATCACCGACACCGAGCCGCTGCTCGCGCCGAGCGAGGGCGGTTACGCGGTGATCCACTCGCGTTTCAGGAAATCGCGGTATTCGGGCGAGGGGATACCGCGGTTTCCTGAAAGGCGAGTGGATCAAGGGCGCCCGGCGGCCCGGCACCCGACCAACGGGCCACCCGAGCACCCGGCGGCCAGCGGCCGGACGGCCAGGCAGCCAGGCGGCCAGGCAGCGGGTGCGGGGCGAGGTGTCGGGCTTGGTGGGGTGGTGGACGGTAACGTCGGGCTCGTGTCTAAGAATCTGCCGCTCCGTCTCGTGCTCGCTTCGGCGAGCCCTGCCCGTCGTAAGTTGCTCCAGGCTGCCGGCATCGAGCCGGAGGTGCTGGTCAGCGGGGTGGACGAGTCCCTGGTGGTGACCGAGCAGGCCGAGGAGTTGTGCCTGGAGTTGGCTCGTCTGAAGGCGCAGGCGGTGTTGACCCGGCTGAACCCGACGGCCGATCAGCGGACGTTGGTGATTGGCTGCGACTCGGTGCTCGCCTTCGACGGGGAGATCCTCGGCAAGCCGGCGGATGCGGCCGACGCGACCCGGCGGTGGTTGCGGATGCGGGGGCGCAGCGGTGTTCTGCACAGCGGGCACTGCCTTGTCGACGTTGCCGCGGGGCGGCGCGCGGAGGCGGTCGCGTCGACCACTGTCCACTTCGCTGACATCAGTGACGATGAGATCGGCGCGTACGTGGCCACTGGTGAGCCGCTGGCGGTGGCCGGCGCGTTCACGATCGACGGGCTGGGTGGGCCGTTCGTGGAGCGGATCGAGGGTGACCCGGGGACGGTGGTCGGGCTGTCGATGCCGCTGCTGCGCCGGCTCCTCGCCGAGTTGGATCTGCGGATCACCGACTTGTGGACGAAAATCGCGCCGGGCGGCCAATCGGTCGAGCCGCTCGGTAACGTCCGGTCATGACCACCAAGTCGATCCCGCTCACCAACGAGCTGCACGCCTATCTGGTCGCGCACGGCTCCCCGCCGGACGAGATCATCCGTGACCTGGCCGAGGAGACGCGGTCGGTGCTGCCAGAGCACGCCACCATACAGGTGGCTCCGGAGCAGGCCGCGTTCCTGACGTTTCTCACTCGGCTGCTCGACGTGCGGCAGGCCGTCGAGGTCGGCACGTTCACCGGGCTCTCGTCGCTGGCGATCGCCCGCGGGTTGCCCGAGGGCGGGCGACTGACCTGTTTCGACATCTCCGAGGAGTTCACCGGCATCGCCCGGCGCTACTGGGCGCGGGCCGGCGTGCAGGATCTGATCGACCTACGCATCGGTCCGGCCGCGGAGAGGCTGCGGGAGTTGCCACACGAGCGGCACCTGGACTTCGCGTTCATCGACGCGGACAAGACCGGCTACCCGATCTACTGGGCGGAGCTGGTGCCCCGGATGCGTCCGGGTGGGGTGATCGCCGTCGACAACGTGCTGCGTGGCGGGCGGGTGATCGCCCCGCAGGACGAAGGTGACCGGGCCATCGCCGCGTTCAACGACGAGGTCCTCGCCGACGTACGGGTGGACCCGGTGATGCTGCCGATCGCCGACGGCCTGACCCTCGCCCGGGTCCGCTGAGGGCCAGGCAGGCGCTGACGGCAGGGCAGGCGCTGACGGCCGGGCCGCCGAACCGGCAGCCACCGAACGTGGAAATCGGGGTGTCCCCCAGCAAGGGACACCCCGATTTTCAGGAACTCGCGCGCAGGGGGACGGTCAGCGGACGCTGCGGGCGAACTGGCGGGCGGCCCAGAAGACCCCCAGCGCGGCGAGGACCGCCGTGATGGTGAGGCCCTGCCAGACCTTGTCGTTGCTCAGGTCGCCGGCGAAGAGCGCGCGGGTGCCGTCGACCGCCCAGGAGAACGGGTTCCAGTCGGCGATGCCCTGCAACCACCCCGGCGCGAAGGTCAGCGGGAGCAGGATGCCGGAGAGCAGCAGCACCGGCTGCGCCACGGTGTTCATCAGTGGGGCCAGCGCGTCCTCGCTCTTTACCTTGAGTGCGACGCCGTACGAGACGGACGAGGTCATGAGCGCGATGAGGGCGAGCATGAGGTACGCCAGCAGCAGGTCACCGATGTAGACCCGCAGGTCGAACAGGAGCGCCAGCAGGGTGATGATGACCGCCTGCACGATGAGCGAGACCACGTCGCGCAGCGAGCGGCCGAGCAGCAGGGCGAGCCGGCTGATCGGGGTGACCCGGGACCGTTCGATGACGCCGGCGCGCAGCTCGGCGATCAGGCCGAAGCCCTGGAAAAGGCCACCGAAGATGGCCAGCAGCACCAGCAGACCCGGCACGAAGATCTTGTAGGCGGCGGCCTGGGTGGGCGCGTTCAGGGCCGGCTTGAGCAGCGGGGCGAAGAGCAGCAGGTACATCACCGGCTGGAACACGCCGACGAAGACCCAGACCGGGTTGCGCAGCAGGAGCTGAATCTGCCGCTGGAAGATCAGCCACGTGTCGCGGGCGAATTTCATGAGTCGTCTCTCCGGTGGTCAGGACTCGCGCAGCGAGCGGCCGGTCTTGGTGAGGAAGACGTCGTCCAGGCTGGGCCGGTGCAGCTCGATCGAGCGCAGCTCCAGCCCGGCGTGGTCGAGTCGGCGCAGCACCTGGGGAATGGCGGTGGCGCCCTCGTCGACGTAGAGGCGCAGGCCACCCTCGTCGGCGGTCTCCAGCTTGTTGACGTACGGCTCGCCGTCGAGCGCCTTCGCGGCCTGCGGGGTGGCGGCCAGGTCGAGGCCGACGAGCACCACGTCGCCGGCGATCTCCCGCTTGAGTTCGGCCGGGGTGCCCTCCGCGACGACCTCGCCGTTGTCCATGATCGCGATGCGGTCGCAGAGGGCGTCGGCCTCGTCCAGGTAGTGCGTGGTGATGAAGACGGTCATCCCGTCGCTGCGCAGTCGCCGGATCTCGTCCCACATGTGGGCGCGGCTCTGCGGGTCGAGGCCGGTGGTCGGCTCGTCCAGGAAGACGATCTTCGGCTCGTGGATGATGCCGAGGGCGATCTCCACCCGGCGGCGCTGGCCGCCGGAGTAGGTCTTGCACTTGCGGTCGGCGTACTCGGTGAGCTGGAAGGCATCGAGGGCGCGGGCGGCGCGCCGCTGCGCGTCGGTCTTGCCGATGCCGTACATCCGGGCGTGCAGCACCAGCTCTTCGCGGGCGGTGGACTCGTCCCAGGTGCTGCCGCCCTGCGGGACGTAACCGATGCGGCGGCGCACCTCGGCCGGGTCCTTGCGCAGGTCGGCGCCCGCGATGGTGGCCTCGCCGCCGTCCGGCTCGATCAGCGTGGCGAGCATCCGCAGCGTGGTGGTCTTGCCGGCGCCGTTCGGGCCGAGGAAGCCGAAGATCTCGCCCTCGGCGACCTGGAGGTTGACGCCCCGCACGGCGTCCACCGTCTTCGTCTCTCGACCCGCGCGGGAGCGGAACGACTTCCGCAGCCCCCTGGTCTCGATCATTTCTGCTCCTGGTCGGTCAGGCCGGCCGTGCCGGCCGTCGAGTGGGACGACGCCGGACGGCGCACTCCCCCGCTGTGCCGACAGCAGGCTAACGCGATATAGCTTTCCTAGTCAACGTTGACTATTTCGCGTCGCGGCCGATCCGTTCCTCGCCCTCACGCCGGCCCGACCAGCCCTCGGCGTTGGCCAGTTCAGCAGGCAGGTACGACACGCCGGACTCGATCCGCTCCGCGATGCGCTCACACCAGCTCAGCTCCGCATCCGCCCGCGCCGACCACAGCTCGAACATCCAACTGACGTGCACCGGCTTGGTGTTGCGCACCCAGTCCGACTGAAGCGAGGCGCGCATCGAATCGATGCCGGCCCGCAGCAGGTTGGCCCGGTTGCGCAGCGCCGCCGCCGCCTCGGACCGGGGCATCGCGGGCAGGAAGGAAAAGGCTGCGGTGAAAGGATCGACCGGCTCGGTGAAGTTCCACCAGAGGTTGCGCAGCAGCGTCTCGAACTCGTCCTCCCCCTTGGCTGTCACCTCGTACGTGGTGCGCGCCGGACGGGCCCCGACCTGCTCGGTCGCGACCGCGCGGAGCAGCCCTTCCTCGGTGAGCTTGCGCAGGGCGTGATAGATCGACCCGGGTTGCACGTTCGCCCACTTGTCGGCGCTCCAGCTCAGCAGCTCGCGCCGCACGTCGTAGCCGTGCACGGGCTGCATCCACCGCACCAGACCGAGAATCATCATCCGAGTCGAAGACACCCGATAAGCGTAATAGCCAAGTTTGACTAAGCAGTGGTGGGTGCAGTGCGGCATCCCACACTGAGCGATCGTTAGGGCCGCCGGGGGTGGCCGATACACTCCCCGTCAGTAACCTGCCCGGGAGGAGCCACGAAGGTGCGCAAGGTACTCATCGCCAACCGCGGCGAGATCGCCGTCCGGGTGATCCGCGCGTGCCGCGACGCCGGCCTGGGCAGCGTCGCCGTGTACGCCGACTCCGACCGCGACGCCCTGCACGCCACCCTCGCGGACGAGGCGTACGCGCTCGGCGGGGACAGCGCGACCGACACGTACCTGCGCATCGACAAACTGCTCGACGTCGCCGCTCGGGCCGGCGCCGACGCCGTACACCCGGGTTATGGCTTCCTCAGTGAGAACGCCGACTTCGCCCAGGCCGTCATCGACGCCGGGCTGACCTGGATCGGCCCCACCCCGCAGGCGATCCGCGACCTGGGTGACAAGGTCACCGCCCGGCACATCGCCCAGCGGGCCGGCGCGCCGCTGGTCCCCGGCACCCCGGACCCGGTCGGCAGCCCGGACGAGGTGATGGCGTTCGCCGTCGACCACGGCCTGCCGGTGGCCATCAAGGCCGCCTTCGGCGGCGGTGGGCGCGGCCTCAAGGTCGCCCGCACGATGGAGGAGATCCCGCAGCTGTTCGAGTCGGCCACCCGGGAGGCGGTCGCGGCGTTCGGTCGGGGCGAGTGCTTCGTCGAGCGGTACCTGGACCAGCCACGGCACGTCGAGGCGCAGGTCCTCGCCGACCAGCACGGCAACGTGATCGTGGTGGGCACCCGGGACTGCTCGTTGCAGCGCCGCCACCAGAAGCTGGTCGAGGAGGCGCCCGCGCCGTTCCTCACCGACGCCCAGCGCGCGCAGATCCACGAGAGCGCCAAGGCGATCTGCCGCGAGGCCGGCTACCACGGCGCCGGCACGGTGGAGTACCTGGTCGGCAAGGACGGCACGATCTCCTTCCTGGAGGTCAACACGCGACTCCAGGTCGAGCACCCGGTCACCGAGGAGACCGCCGGCATCGACCTGGTCCGCGAGCAGTTCCGGATCGCCGACGGCGAGAAGCTGCGGATCACCGAGGACCCGACGCCGCGCGGGCACGCGATCGAGTTCCGGATCAACGGCGAGGACCCGGGCCGCAACTTCCTGCCCGCCCCGGGGACGGTCACCGCGCTGCGCCTGCCCAGCGGGCCGGGTGTGCGGGTCGACACCGGCATCTCGGCCGGCGACGTGATCGGCGGCAACTTCGACTCGCTCCTCGCCAAGGTGATCATCGTCGGTGAGACGCGCACCGAGGCGCTGGAGCGCGCCCGCCGCGCCCTGGACGAGATGGTCCTCGACGGGATGGCCACCGCGCTGCCGTTCCACCGCCTGGTGGTGCGGGACGAGGCGTTCACCGCCGAGCCGTTCACCGTGCACACCCGGTGGATCGAGACGGAGTTCGACAACACCGTGCCGCCGTTCACCGCCACCGCCGGCGCCGCCGACGCGCCGGCCGAACGCGACACCGTCGTGGTCGAGGTGGGTGGCAAGCGCATCGAGGTCAGCCTTCCCGCCGGCTTCGGCGGGAGTACGACCACAGTGGCTCCCGCCTCCCGCAAGCCGACCCGGCGCGGCGGCGGGGCCAAGGCCGGCGCCCCGGTCGGCGGCGACGCGCTCACCTCCCCGATGCAGGGCACCATCGTCAAGATCGCGGTGGCGGACGGCGACACCGTGGCCGAGGGCGACCTGGTCGTGGTGCTGGAGGCGATGAAGATGGAGCAGCCGCTGCACGCGCACAAGGCGGGCACTGTGAGCGGTCTCAGCGCCGAGGTCGGTGCCGTGATCGCCGCCGGCGCCCCGATCTGCACCATCGCCTGAGCGGTTCCGGAGGGCGCGCCCCGCCGGGCGGGCGGGCCGTCGCGACCGGTCAGCGGTCAGCGGAGGTTCTCCGCGGCGACCGCGCGGACGGCGGCGGTCAGGGCGTTCAGCACCTCCGACTCCAGCCGCCAGTGCTGCCAGTACAGCGGGACGTCCAGGTGTCGGCCCGGCGCGAGGTCGACACAGTGACCGGAGGCCAGGTCGGCCTGGGCGATCTGTTCCGGCACCAGGCCCCAGCCCAGACCGAGCCGGATCGCCGCGCTGAACGCCGGCACCGACGGCACGTAGTGCACCGGCGGGTCGATCGGCCGACCGGCCACCGCCCGGATGAAGCGGTGCTGCACCCGGTCCTTCCGGTCGAAGACGACCAGCGGCGCGCTCGCCAGCGCGGCGGCGGTGAGTCCTCCGGCGAAGTGGGACGCCACGAAATCCGGTGTGGCCAGCGCTCGGTAACGCACGGCCCCGAGCCGCAGCACCCGGCAGCCCTGCACGGCCTCCCGCTGGGCGGTGACCGCCGCCGTCACCGAACCGTCGCGGAGCAGTTCGGCGGTGTGGTCCTGATCGTCCTGCCGCAGGTCGAACGAGACACCGGCCCGTTGCGGCAACCGGGCCAGCGCGGCGGGGAACCAGGTGGCCAGCGAGTCCGCGTTGACCACCACGGCGACCCGGATCCGGCCACCGCCGGCCAGCGGGCCGCGGGCATCGGCCAGCGCCTCCCGTTCGAGCAGCATGAGCTGGCCGGCCAGGCGCAGCAGCGGGCGGCCGGCGTCGGTCGCCACGCACGGTCGGGCGCGGCGGACCAGCACCTGGCCCACAGCCTCCTCCAACGCCTTGATCCGTTGGCTCACCGCCGACGGCGTGACGTGCAGCAGCCGGGCCGCCGCGTCGAAGCTGCCCTCCGCCACCACCGCCGCGAACGTCCGCAGCTGCGCCGAGTCCAGACCTTGCATCAGCTGAGCTTAAGTTGCGTCAGAATCTTTAGTTGGACTGGTTCCTGCCGGCAGCCCTAGCGTCGAGTCTGTGCTCACCTCCGCCGTCGCCGGCTTCTCGATCTCCATCGCGCTCATCGTCGCCATCGGCGCCCAGAACGCCTTCGTCCTGCGCCAGGGCCTGCGTCGCGAGCACGTCGTACCCGTGGTGCTGACCTGCGCCGCGTCGGACGCGCTGCTGATCATGGCGGGGGTGGCCGGGGTCGGTTCGCTGGTGACCGGCCGACCGGGCCTCCTCACGGCGATCCGCTGGGGCGGTGCAGCCTTCCTGCTCTGCTACGCGGGGCTCGCCGCCCGCCGCGCCCTGCACCCCGGCGCTCTGCTGCCCACCGAGCGACCGCCGGCCACGCTGGGGACGACCCTGCTCGCCTGCGCCGCCTTCACCTACCTGAACCCCCACGTCTACCTGGACACCGTCCTGCTCCTCGGCGGCGTGGCCCAGCAACACCCACACCGGTGGGTCTTCGGTGCCGGCGCCGTCCTGGCCAGTGTGGTCTGGTTCACCGCGCTCGGCGTCGGCGCGCAGCGCCTCGCCCCGCTGCTCGCCCGTGCCGGCGCGTGGCGGGTGCTGGACGTGGTCATCGCCGTGGTGATGGCCGGGCTCGCCGTGGCACTGCTGCTGGGCTGACGGAGCCTGGACGGGCGACGCCGCCTGGGCGGGGTGCGAGTGTTTTCCACTACCACCGGCGGTGGAACCGACCGCGAGCGGGAATGATTGCCGGGTGCGGTTCCTTCACGGCGCGGCCCCCGCGCACGACCTGACCTATACCGACGTCTTCATGGCGCCGGCCCACTCCGACCTGGGCTCCCGACTCGACGTCGACCTCTCCACCGGCGACGGCACCGGCACCACCATTCCGCTGGTGGTGTCGAACATGACAGCGGTCGCCGGACGGCGAATGGCGGAGACGGTCGCCCGCCGGGGTGCCATCGCGGTGATCCCGCAGGACATTCCGATCGAGGTGGTGGCAAACGTCGTCGCCTGGGTCAAGCAGCGCCACCTGGTCTACGACACGCCGATCACGCTGGGCCCGACTGACACCGTGGGCGACGCCATCCACCTGCTGCCCAAGCGCTCGCACGGTGCGGTGATCGTTGTCGACGACGCCGGCCGGCCGATGGGTGTGGTCACCGAGGCGGACACCACGGGCGTGGACCGGTTCGCTCAACTGCGTCACGTGATGTCCACCGAGCTGCACACCGTTCCGGCGGACGCGGATCCGCGTACCGGGTTCGATCTGCTCTCGGCGGGCCGTCGTCGACTCGCCCCGGTGGTGGATACCGAGGGTCGGCTGGTCGGGGTGCTGACTCGGCAGGGCGCGTTGCGGGCCACCCTCTACACGCCGGCAGTGGACGACCGGGGTCGGCTCCGGATCGCGGCGGCCGTCGGGATCAACGGTGACGTGACCGGCAAGGCCGAGGCGCTGCTGGCGGCGGGGGTGGACACGTTGGTGGTGGACACCGCGCACGGCCACCAGGCACGGATGATCTCCGCACTTCAGGCGGTCCGCAAGCTGGATCCGGGGGTGCCGGTGGCGGCCGGCAACGTGGTCACCGCCGAGGGCGTACGGGACCTGGTGGAGGCGGGAGCGGACATCATCAAGGTCGGCGTCGGGCCCGGCGCGATGTGCACCACCCGGATGATGACCGGCGTGGGTCGACCGCAGTTCTCCGCCGTGCTCGACTGCGCGGCCGCCGCCCGCCAACTGGGCCGGCACGTGTGGGCCGACGGTGGGGTGCGGCACCCCCGGGACGTGGCGCTCGCGCTCGCCGCCGGCGCGTCGAACGTGATGATCGGCTCCTGGTTCGCCGGCACCTACGAGTCCCCCGGTGACCTGTACACCGACGCGGACGGCCGGCGGTACAAGGAGAGTTTCGGGATGGCGTCGGCTCGGGCGGTCAGCGCCCGGACCGCCGACGACAGCCCGTACGACCGGGCCCGCAAGGCGGTCTTCGAGGAGGGCATCTCCTCGGCCCGGATGCACCTGGACCCGGCCCGCCCCGGTGTCGAGGATCTGATCGACGAGATCATCGCGGGGGTACGCAGCGCCTTCACCTACGCCGGCGCACGGGACCTGACCCAGTTCCACGAGCGGGCGATCGTCGGCGTGCAGAGCGCCGCCGGCTTCACCGAAGGAATGCCCCTCCCCACCAGCTGGTAACCCCACCCCCACCGTTGATCATGAAGTTGTTGCCTCCCGCGTCGGCGTGTCGCGGCAATAACTTCATGATCAACAGGGGGAAGGCCGTCGCTGCGGCAAATTCGTTTGGTCCCTGACTATCAGGGGGCTAACCTGCTTGTCGTGGAACTCGTGACCCTCCAGGACGTGCCGCTCGGCCGGCTGCTGGTGGTGGCCGGGCACCTCGTCGGGCAGCGGTGGAACCGCTACCTCGCCGAGGAGCACGGCCTCACCCAGGCCGGCATGATCACCCTGATGACGCTCGCCCGACACGGCGAGCTGCCACACCGGGCGGTCGCCGAGAAGGGGTTCGTCCGGCCGGCGACCCTCACCGGCATCGTCGACACGCTCGAGCGCGACGGTCTGGTCGAGCGGCAGCGCGACGACAGCGACCGGCGCAGCATCCGACTCGCCCTCACCCCCGCCGGCCGGGAGCGGGCGGCGGCCCTCGGCGCTCTCATGCACTCCGGACGCCCGCTCACCTCGGTCGACGCCGATCCGGCGAAGGCCCAGGTGATCCGGGAGTTCCTACTCGAAGTCATCGGTGGCGGCCACGACCCGCGGACCGGACGACCCACCGACGCGGAGGAACCGTCATGCTGATCCGACTGTTGCGCGGTCAACTGCGCACGTACCAGAGACCGCTGCTGGCGGTGGTGCTGCTCCAGTTCGTGGGCACCATGGCCTCGCTCTACCTGCCCAGCCTCAACGCGGACATCATCGACCAGGGCGTGGCCCGGGGCGACACCGACTACATCGTGCGCACCGGCGGCTGGATGCTGCTGGTCAGTCTGATCCAGATCGTCTGCTCGATCGCCGCCGTCTACCTGGGCGCCCGGGTCGCCATGGGCTTCGGCCGCGACGTCCGCGCCGAACTGTTCGGGCACGTCAACCGCTTTTCCGCCCGCGAGGTGGCCCGGTTCGGGGCGCCGTCGCTGATCACCCGCAACACCAACGACGTGCAGCAGGTGCAGATGCTCGTGCTGATGAGCTGCACGATGCTGGTCGCCGCACCGATCATGAGCGTCGGCGGCGTGTTCATGGCACTGCGCGAGGACGTCGGGCTCTCCTGGCTGATGCTGGTCAGCGTGCCGGTGCTGGCCATCGCGCTCGGCGCGATCATCCGGCGGATGGTGCCCGGTTTCCGGCTCATGCAGACCCGGATCGACACGGTGAACCGGGTGCTGCGGGAGCAGATCACCGGCATCCGGGTGGTCCGCGCGTTCGTCCGCGAGCCGTACGAGACGGAGCGCTTCGGCGTCGCCAACGCCGATCTGACCGCCACCGCGTTGCGTACCGGTCGGTTGCTGGCGTTGATCTTCCCCGTGGTCATGCTGGTGCTGAACGTCTCCAGCGTGGCGGTGCTCTGGTTCGGCGCGCAGCGGGTGGACGCCGGCGCGATCCAGGTCGGCGCGCTCACCGCGTTCCTGCAGTACCTGATGCAGATCCTGATGGCGGTCATGATGGCCACCTTCATGCTGATGATGGTGCCCCGGGCCGCAGTCTGCGCCGAGCGGATCGTCGAGGTGCTGGACACCGACTCCTCGGTGGTCCCGGCCGCCGCGCCGGTCACCGAGCTGCCCACCCGGGCGGAGCTGGAGCTGCGCGGGGTGCGCTTCCAGTACCCGGGAGCGGTGGAGCCGGTGCTGCGCGACATCTCCTTCCGGGCGACCCCGGGCACCACCACTGCGATCATCGGCAGCACCGGCGCCGGCAAGACGACACTGCTGTCACTCATCCCCCGCCTGGTTGACGTCACCGACGGCGCGGTGCTGGTCGACGGGGTGGACGTACGGGAGCTTGAGCCGGACGAGCTGTGGCGGCGCATCGGGTTGGTGCCGCAGCGGCCGTACCTGTTCACCGGCACGGTCGCCAGCAACCTGCGCTACGGCAACCCGGACGCCACCGACGAGGAGCTGTGGACGGCGTTGGAGATCGCCCAGGCCCGGGACTTCGTGGCCCAGATGCCCGGCGGGCTGGACGCCCCGATCGCGCAGGGCGGCACCACCGTCTCCGGTGGGCAGCGGCAGCGCCTGGCCATCGCCCGGGCCCTGGTCCGGCAGCCGGAGATCTACCTGTTCGACGACTCGTTCTCCGCGCTCGACCTGGGCACCGACGCGCGTCTGCGAGCGGCACTGAGGCCGGTCACCGCGCAGTCAGCGGTGGTGATCGTGGCCCAGCGGGTCTCCACGATCATCGACGCCGACCAGATCATCGTTCTGGAGAACGGAGGGGTCGTCGGAGTGGGACGACACGCGGAGTTGTTGGAATCCTGCCCGACGTACGCCGAGATCGTGGCCTCGCAGCAGACGACGGAGGTGGCGGCATGAGCGAGCGTGACGAGCCGCGCAGTGCGGCCGTACCCAGTCAGAAACCGGCTGGCGACGCGCGGACGCCCGACGGCGGAGCCCCCCAGCAACCCGGCGGCGACCCGCGAACGCCGAAGCGGCTGCCGCCCGGCCGGCAGGGCGGCGGCCCGCCGTGGATGGGCGCCGGGATGCCCGCCGAGAAGTCGATGAACTTCGGGCCGTCGGCCCGGCGGCTGCTCGGCCGGCTGCGCTCGCACCGGCTGCACCTGGCCGCGATCATCACCCTCGCCGTGGTGAGCGTCGGGTTCAGCGTGGCCGGGCCGAAGATCCTCGGCCACGCCACCGACCTGATCTTCAGTGGGGTGATCGGCCGGCAACTGCCCGCCGGCACCACCGCCGAGCAGGCCGTCGCGGCGGCCCGGGCCAGCGGCAACGACAGCTTCGCCGACATGCTGGCCCGGATGGACGTGGTGCCCGGGGTGGGCATCGACTTCACCGCCCTGAGCCGGGTGCTGCTGCTGGCGCTCGGGCTCTACCTGGCGGCGAGCGTGCTGTCCTGGTGGCAGGGCTGGCTGCTCAACGGGGTGGTTCAGCGCACCGTGCTGCGACTGCGCGCCGAGGTGGAGGAGAAGCTCAACCGGCTGCCGCTGCCCTACTTCGACAGGCAGCCGCGCGGCGAGTTGCTGAGCCGGGTCACCAACGACATCGACAACATCTCCACCAGCCTCCAGCAGACCCTCAGCCAGCTGCTCACCTCGCTGCTGACCGTCGTCGGCGTGCTGGCCGTGATGTTCTGGATCTCGCCGGTGCTGGCAGTGGTGGCCCTGGTCGCGGTGCCGTTGTCGGTGCTGGTCACCCAACGCATCGCCAAGCGCTCGCAGAAGCAGTTCATCGCACAGTGGACACACACCGGGGAGTTGAACGGCCAGATCGAGGAGGCGTACACCGGCCATGAGCTGGTGAAGGTCTTCGGCCGGCAGCGCGAGGTCGAGGCCGCGTTCCACGCCAAGAACGAGGAGCTGTTCCGGGCCAGCTTCGGCGCGCAGTTCATCTCCGGGATCATCATGCCGTCGATGATGTTCATCGGGAACCTGAGCTACGTGGCGATCGCCGTGGTCGGCGGGCTGCGGGTGGCCTCCGGCACGATGAGCCTCGGCGACGTGCAGGCGTTCATCCAGTACTCCCGCCAGTTCACCCAGCCGCTCACCCAACTCGCCTCGATGGCCAACCTGCTCCAGTCCGGGGTGGCCTCGGCCGAGCGGGTCTTCGCGGTGCTCGACGCGGACGAGCAGACCCCCGACCCGGTCGAGCCGGCCCGGGTCACCGACCCGCACGGTCGGGTCGAGTTCGAGCACGTCTCGTTCCGGTACGAGCCGGACAAGCCGCTGATCGACGACCTGTCGCTGGTCGCCGAGCCGGGGCACACGGTGGCCATCGTCGGCCCGACCGGCGCCGGCAAGACCACCCTGGTCAACCTGGTGATGCGGTTCTACGAGCTGGACGCCGGCCGGATCACCCTCGACGGGGTGGACATCACCACGATGCGCCGCGACGACCTGCGCGGCCGGATCGGCATGGTGCTCCAGGACACCTGGCTGTTCGGCGGGACCATCCGGGACAACATCGCCTACGGGCGGCCGGACGCGACCGAGGAGGAGATCCTCGCCGCGGCCCAGGCCACCTTCGTGGACCGGTTCGTGCGCAGCCTGCCCGACGGCTACGACACGGTCATCGACGAGGAGGGCAGCAACGTCAGCGCCGGCGAGAAGCAGCTCATCACCATCGCACGGGCGTTCCTCGCCGAGCCGTCGCTGCTGATCCTCGACGAGGCCACCAGTTCGGTGGACACCCGCACCGAGGTGCTGCTGCAACGGGCGATGGCCGCGCTGCGCTCGGACCGGACCAGCTTCGTCATCGCGCACCGGCTCTCCACCATCCGCGACGCCGACCTGATCCTCATGATGGAGAACGGTCGGATCGTCGAGCAGGGCACCCACGAGCAGTTGCTCGCCGCCCACGGCGCGTACCACCGGCTCTACCGTTCCCAGTTCACCGGCGCGGTGGTGGACGAGGAACCGGCCGCCCCCGCCGCGCAGCCCGCGTCGGTCTGAGGACGGCCGGTCGTGCGCACACCCCGATCAGTCCGGCGGGAGCAGGTCGGCCGCGCGGGCGGCGACCTGCCCGCCGATCAGGGCGAGCGCGGCGTCCGCGGGCATCGGAGGCAGGGGGCGGGCGCCGGGCAGCCGCAGCGCGA